>CAMEOO010000034.1 GCA_945929875.1 uncultured Caryophanales bacterium | reverse complement strand
CTTTGAAACTTTTTTTATCTTTAGTTGAGTCATAAGTAACCTCCAGATTAATATACATATTATTTCATATTTTTGCTAAAAAATCATTAAATTACTAATAATATTTAATTATGCTTCTTGAGAATTTTCTTCATTTTTTATATTTTCAAATAATCTTCTTTACTTTAGCAACGCTGTAAATTTTTTAGAGCCGACCCTAAAAATTTTTAAAGCGATTTTCAGAGCCCTAAAAATTTTTAAAGAGCCCATAAAAAAGAGCCGCAAATGCGACTCTTTTAGTTAGCTAATTTAATTATTGTACTTATTTAATAATTTCGTTAACAGTACCAGCACCTACTGTACGGCCACCTTCACGAATTGAGAATTTAGTACCTTTTTCAATTGCAACTGGGTGAATTAATTCAACTGTTAATTCAACGTTATCTCCTGGCATAACCATTTCAACTCCTGCAGGAAGAGTAATTACACCAGTAATATCTGTTGTACGGAAGTAGAATTGTGGACGATAATTGCTTAAGAAAGCTGTGTGACGGCCACCTTCTTCTTTTGTTAATACGTAAACAGAAGCAGTGAATTTTGTGTGAGGAGTAACAGTTCCAGGTTTTGCTAATACTTGACCACGAACTACTTCATCACGGTTGACACCTCTTAATAAGATACCAGCGTTATCTCCAGCTTCAGCGAAGTCTAATTGTTTACGGAACATTTCGATACCAGTAACAACTGATTTACGTGTTTCTCTGATACCAACGATTTCAACTTCTTCACCCATTTTAACCATACCACGTTCAACTCTACCAGTAACAACTGTACCACGGCCAGTAATTGTGATAACGTCTTCGATAGCTAGTAAGAATGGTTTATCAACATCTCTCTTTGGAGCTGGGATGTAAGAATCGCAAGCATCCATTAAATCCATGATTGATTGTTCAGCAGCAGGATCTCCATCAAGAGCTTGTCTTGCAGAACCACGGATGATTGGAGTTTCATCTCCTGGATATCCATAGCTTGATAATAAGTCACGAACGTCCATTTCAACTAAGTCGATTAATTCTGGATCATCAACTAAGTCACATTTATTTAAATAAACTACGATGTATGGAACACCTACTTGTCTCGCTAATAAGATGTGTTCACGAGTTTGTGGCATAACACCATCTGTAGCAGCAACAACTAAGATTGCACCATCCATTTGAGCAGCACCGGTAATCATGTTCTTGACATAGTCAGCGTGGCCTGGGCAGTCAACGTGAGCATAGTGTCTTGTAGCAGTTTGATATTCGATGTGAGCAGTGTTAATTGTAATACCACGTGCTTTTTCTTCTGGTGCAGCATCGATTTGGTCATAAGCTTTCTTTTCAGATAAGCCTTTCTTTGCTAATACTGATGTAATAGCAGCTGTTAATGTTGTTTTACCATGGTCAACGTGTCCAATAGTACCAATATTAACGTGAGTTTTACTTCTGTCAAATTTTTCTTTTGCCATTATTGAATTTCCTCCTAATTATTAATTTTGAATTTCAACGAATTCATAATATAGCATTTATTAAAATAAATCAACATTTTATTAAAATGAGATTTAAGAAAGTAGTCACCTTAGCGACTAGCTTTCTTAATGATTTCATCCATGATGAATTTTGGACATTCAGCATAGTGATCCATTTCCATAGTGTAGTTTGCTCTACCTTTTGTCATAGATCTTAAGTCAGTAACGTAACCAAACATATTTGCAAGTGGAACAAATGCATCGATAATTTGTGCGTTTCCTCTTTCACTTTGTCCTTGAATTTCACCACGTCTTGAACTGATGTCACCCATAACATCTCCTAAATATTCAGAAGGTACAGTGACTTCAACCTTAACGATTGGTTCAAGAATTACTGGATCACACTTTTTAGCGGCTTCTTTAAGTGCTAGAGAAGCAGCAACTTTATAAGCAGCTTCAGATGAGTCAACATCGTGATATGATCCATCAAATAAGGTTGCTTTGATATCAATTACTGGGTATCCCGCGACTAAGCCCCTATCTAAAGATTCTTTTAAGCCATCGCAAGTAGGTTTGATGTATTCTTTTGGAACAGTACCACCAACGATTGCATCGACAAATTCAAATCCTTTTCCTGGGTTTGGTTCAAATTTGACCCAAACGTGACCATATTGACCATGTCCACCTGATTGTTTAATATATTTACCTTCACAATCAGCAGTTTTTCTAATTGTTTCTCTATAAGCAACTTGTGGAGCACCGACGTTAACATCAACTTTAAATTCTTCTTTTAATCTAGTAACCATTACATCTAAGTGTAATTCGCCAACACCAGCGATGATGTGTTGACCAGTTTCTTTATTTGTAGAGAATCTAAATGTAGGGTCTTCTTCTTGAAGTTTTAATAATCCAGCAGTCATCTTTTCTAGATCGCCTTTTGATTTAGGTTCAATTGCTTCTGAAATAACTGGATCAGAGAACTTAATTGATTCTAAGACGATTGGATGATCTTCATCACATAATGTATCGCCAGTTGTAGTTGATTTTAAACCAACTGCAGCACCGATATCACCAGCGCATACTTCTTCAACTTCGTCTCTCTTGTTTGAGTTCATAATAACTAAACGAGAGAATCTTTCTTTAACACCTTTTGTTGAGTTAAAAACGTAAGATCCCGCTTTAGCGGTTCCTGAATAAACTCTGAAGAATGCTAATTTACCAATGAATGGGTCAGTCATAATCTTGAATGCTAAAGCAGCAAGTGGAGCGTCATCTTTTGGTTCACAAACTACTTCTTCATCAAATTCATTATGTCCAACTGCGTGTTTGATATCTATTGGAGAAGGTAAATATTCTACAATTGCATCAAGAAGAGGTTGAATACCTTTATTCTTATATGCAGAGCCACATAATACTGGGAAGAATTCTGCAGTTAAAACTGCTTTACGGATAACTGTCTTAATTTCTTCAACAGTAGGTTCTTCTCCTTCTAATACTTTCATCATGAAGTCGTCATCGTAATTAGCTAATTTTTCAATTAATTCCGCTCTATACATTTCAACTTTATCATGATATTCAGCCGGAACGTCAATTACTTCTGGGTGTTCACCCTTAACATCAGAATAGACGTAACCTTTTCTTTCAATGATATCGATAACTCCCTTTAATTGAGATTCGCATCCAATTGGATATTGAATAGGAGCAGCATTTGCGCCTAATTTTTCTCCAATTGAACGATATGACATTTCAAAGTCAGCACCGATAGCATCCATTTTGTTGACGAAAACAATTCGAGGAACATTGTATTTTGTACCTTGTCTCCAAACTGTTTCAGTTTGTGGTTCAACACCACTTTTCCCATCTAAGACAGTGACGGCACCATCTAGAACACGAAGTGAACGTTCAACTTCAGCAGTGAAGTCGACGTGGCCTGGAGTGTCGATTAAGTTAATTCTATGGTTCTTCCAGAAACAAGTAGTTGCAGCAGAAGTAATTGTAATACCTCTTTCTTGCTCTTGTTTCATCCAGTCCATTGTTGCGGTTCCATCATGAGTATCACCGATTTTATAAACTTTACCTGTATAGAAAAGAATTCTTTCAGATACAGTTGTTTTACCAGCATCGATGTGAGCCATGATACCGATATTACGAGTTTGTGCAATATCTAATTTACGAGCCATAAATCCCTCCGATTACCATCTGTAGTGTGCGTAAGCTTTGTTAGCTTCAGCCATCTTATGAGTATCGTCTCTCTTTTTAACGGAAGCGCCTGTTCCATTAGCAGCATCGATGATTTCAGCAGCTAATTTATCTTCCATTGATTTTTCATTTCTTAAGCGAGCGTAGTTAACTAACCATCTTAAACCTAATGTTACTCTACGTTCAGCGCTAACTTCTACTGGAACTTGATAGTTAGCGGCACCAACTCTTCTAACCTTTAATTCAAGAGCAGGCATAATGTTTCCGATTGCAACTTCGAATACTTCCATTGCAGGTTTTCCAGTTTTAGCTTCAATTTTCTTGAAAGCATTGTATAAGATAGTTTGAGCAGTTCCTCTTTTACCATCTACCATAATTTTATTGATTAAACGTGTTACTAATTTTGAATTGTAAATTGGATCTGGTAACACATCGCGCTTTGCGACATTTCCTTTACGTGGCATTAAAAATCCTCCTTTCTAACTTAATAATTTAGAATTTTTATTTACGTATTTTCTTAACTATTTCTTTTCTTTTGGTTTTTTAGTTCCGTATAGTGATCTTCCTTGTTTTCTTTCATTGACGCCAGCGCAGTCTAATGTACCACGAATAATGTGATAACGAACACCAGGCAAATCCTTAACACGGCCACCACGAATCAAAACAGTACTGTGTTCTTGAAGGTTGTGTCCTTCACCGCCGATGTAAGCAGTAACTTCGAAACCATTGCTTAAGCGTACACGAGCATACTTACGTAATGCTGAGTTAGGTTTTTTTGGAGTCATTGTACCAACACGGGTACAAACACCACGCTTTTGAGCGGCATTTTGGTTTTTAGTTTTCTTTGCGAGTGAGTTCCAGCGTTTATTTAGTGCTGGGGCCTTGGATTTTTCGATTGCACTTGTACGTCCATTACGAACTAATTGGTTAATTGTAGGCATTGAAATATCCTCCTTTCATTTTTCTTTGTAAGCCACATCACCGGGTGTTTTCATCTTTTCCAATAAAAATCGATGCTTACGCATCAAAAACTTCCGGTGCATTTGGCACACGCTCGTATATTGTATAATAGTTAGTATACCCTTTCAAGCATTTTTTAAAAAATTTTTTCAAAAGGTAAATATGACAACATTACCAAGAGTTTCAAAAACTATAGATAAAGAAAAAACTTTGAAAAAAGCAAAGCCTTCACTTATCTATTTTATTGTTGTTTATCGACCTCCAGGCCCTGGTCTAAAAGAACTACCACTTCCGTTTATATAAGAATTAAAAGTAATATCTTTAGAAGAAGATCCAACACTAATTTTATAGGTATTATCTAAATAAAAATCTTCACAGCTAAATAATAAAGAAGAAAAATTAATTGTTGAAGTATAAGTAAAGAGTGTCTTACCTTGACTATCTTCCACCTTTATTTCACTACCTTCTGATCCATTAACATTAATTAGCGCACTGCCTTGAGAAGCACTAGAGAAATTCTTTGCCATATCATTTGTTCCAATAGCAAGAATTGTTCCACCAGTAATTTTACCAGTAGAATCATAATCTAAAGGGCCATTCCCTCTTTTTGTAGGTCCTTCAACAATTGTTAATCCACCAGAAATCTCTAACGAACCATTGACATCAAGACCATCTCCTTGAACTTTGACATAAATGTTACCTCCACTAATAGAAAGGAAAGCGTTAGATGAAGTGTTAAAATTATTTGGCCCTGGTCTACCTGTAGAAGACGAAGCATCCTTGCCTCCAGAGCCATTTATTCCATCATCAGTGGAATTAATCTTAATATTTCCTCCATTTATAGTGATATTTTGTGCTTCAATACCTTCATAGGCTTTTTTAATATCTATATCTCCATCATCGATGATGATAGAAGTATCTGCGTGAATGCCATCATCGCCACTTGAAAGATTAATAGTTCCTCCTTTAATCCATACTGAAGTATTAGAATGAATAGAATCAGAACAAGAGTCAATAATAATTGTTCCTCCTTCAATAACTATATCGCTAGGGCAAACGATACCTTTTGTCGATTCGCTTGTTAAAGAAGCGTTATTACCTCCTCCACTAGTTAAATTCAAATTTCCATTTTCAATGTAAATATACTCATTTGCAGACAAACCATCTCCACTTGCGTTGACCACAATGTTTCCACCGTTTATATAAAAATAGCCTAAAGAGTCGCTATTATTGACGTGAATTCCGTCTTTTTTACTAGTTAAAGAGAAAGAGCCGCCATTAATTCTAACGCTATCATTAGCTTTAATCGCGTGTCCTTGGGAAGTAATTGAATAAGTTCCTCCGGTAAATTTAACATCATCATTACCAACGATTCCATGACAAGAAGAAACAATATCAACATACCCTTTGCCTTTTAAAGTAATTCCATCTTTGGAATAAATAACTCCATCGGTATTTTCTCCATTGATGGTAGAAAAAGTTGAACTCGTAGTTAACTTGTTGCTTCCTTCAAAAAATACAAATATCTTATCAGAAGAATAATTATATAAAGCAGGGTAATGAATATTATTAAATGTCGCATCTTTAAAAACTAATGTCGCTTTATCAGTTTTAGGAATATTCACTTTAATCATTCCTTCATTGATCGTTCCAGAAATAATATACGTTCCTTTAGAAGATATTGTAGCGGCGTTATTTAAAACTGAAACATTTGAGGAATCACAAGTAATCGAATTATCATTTAACAAGATAGAAATAGCATTGGTTTCATCATAAGTGCCATTTATATCTTTATCGGTAAACATGTTTTCTAGTTCACTTTCATCAATAGATGGATAGTCACAAGTTATGTCTATAGAAGAATTGATATTTGTTTGATTCGAACTACTAGTAATGTTTGAAGAAGGATTATTTCCATTATTAAAAGAGCAAGAAGATAAAATAAGTAAGCTAATTAATGTAAAAAATGTCTTACATTTCATTTTTTTCACCTTTATCCTCTAAACAATTATCTAAAAAAGAAGAGATTTTGTTCATTACATCATCATCCATTTCAACTAGCAAATCATAATCGAGTTTCTTATAGAATTCGTCAATTCTTTCTTGAGGAGTGTTTCCTTTATATTCCCCATGAAGCTGTTGAAGTTCAACATTGGTATCTTGATCATACTGTGCCGCTTTTAAAGATAGATTAGGACGGTGATATCTACCTTCTACCGAAAGAAATTTAAAATTTTCTTTATTCTCATATAGTTCTTTAAAGATGCAGAAATTAGAGTAATAATCCACCATTGGATCTTGATCGCCAGCAATGATAAAGGTAGGAATATCGCTATCTTTTAAAGAATCTATAGTATTGATTTTACTGATGTCACCAAATCTTTTTACACTATTTTTCTTTAATAAGCGATAAACGGTCTTATATTTTAAATTGGTTATCGCTCTAAATTGTTCAAATAGCATGCTTGCTTCATCTTTAAAAGGGGCCAAAGAGACAATTCCAGATATTTTAGTCTTATTCAAAGAAGTAACATTTAATACGGAAAATGCCCCCATAGAATGACCGAATAATACCTTCTTGTAATCTTTTAATCTATCGTTAGAATCAATATATTTCAAAGCATAATCTAGATCGATCAATCCTTGAGTGACCCCATTAATTTTATCTCCTTCACTCAAATTGCACCCGGTATCATCAAAAGCAAAAACTAGATATCCTTTTTGAGCAAAATAATTAATTTCTGTCGTATATTGAAGATGTCCTGCGCCTAGGCCGTGAGAAACTACCATTAATGCTTTGTATTCAGTAAATAAAGTAGAAGAATATAAAAAGCCTCTTAATTTTTGTCCATTGTTTGAAGTAAACTCAATAGGCTCATTCTTAAGATTTTCAAAATCGTCGACAGTAAAATATTTTAAGGTGTGACGATCATCGTAACGTTGATCAAAATTAGAACTAATCATCACCCGAGTAATCTTTATCATCATTAAAAAGATAACGATGACTATTACGATGATAACTAAAGAAATAACCCCTAATGCAATATAGAAAGATTTCATAATTTTTCACTCCTAAATCTTTTTAACTTCTGCTTCTAGAGTAGAAGTATTGATTGTAATTTGAATTGTATCTCCATTAAAAACGCCACTTAGTTTTGCATTTTCGCCTTTACTCATCACTAATTTAGTTAAATCAGAGTTTAAGGTCCAATCGATATCGTAGTTATTCTTTCCTGAATTGATTTTAAATTGCAATATATCATCAGGTAAATCGTTATTAACTACAATAGTAACTTGATAAGTATCTTCTCCTAAGTATTCAAATTTATACTTTGGTAAATCACTAGAAGAATACTCTCCCCAAGAATTGAAATTTCCAACGATATAGATATTGTATTCATTATCAGGTTCTACTTCTCCACCAGAAGTAGTAGATTCGATTTTTACGCTTGCTTCTAAAGTATTTGTGTTGATTTTAATGGTTATAATATCTCCATTTTTAATATTTGATAAAGAAGTACTTTGTCCTCCTCCATTTTTATTTAAGCTAGCCAAAGAAGAATCGATAAACCAGTCGATTTGAGAATAATCAGCAAACCCATTATTAAATTTAAATTTAAGTTCATTTCCAGTAAAGGAAGAGTCAATATTGATTATAACTTTATATTCGTAATTTCCTAAATATTCCATCTTATATTTGGAAAGATCACTTTCAGGATAGTTGCCCCAGGAATTGAAATTTCCTACGACAAATAAATTATCATAAACTTTTTTATCATCTTCAATACTAGAGCTTGAACCATTGATTCTATCAATCTTCTTACTTATATAATTATCAAAAGACATATTTTCATTGCTTTCATTAAACAAGTATGAAGGATAGGAAGACTTAGCTTGATTATAGAAAGCATTAAATGTTTCATTTTTAACCCAACTTGAATTTTTAATTACCTCAAGAATATTTAAATAATCTTTTTTACACTCATTATTTGAAGAAGATAAAATTGTCTTTAATAAAAGATTATTTCTTTGTTTTCCTTGGAAGGTATTAGACGATAAAGGATCAAGTTCAGTCATTCCATTCATGACATTAAAATCTTTAGTAATACCAAAGCAACGATCTAGATCATATGGAACAACTACTAATTTACCATCGGTTCTTCTAATGTATAAAAGATAATTGTTGTAGTTGATTCTCATATCATCAGGATTACCGACAAGATATGAGAGAGCTTGTTCTTTTGCTAGATATTGTAAATCCACAACTTTTTCAATATCTACATAAGATCCATTATTTATAGTTTTGATAATATTTTTTAATTGGGTGTCTTCATATTCGACATCCGTGTTAGTTTTTCTTTCATATGCAGGAATATATGAGCCAGAGATATTTCCTATTCCTACTCTTTTTCCAGAAATCGAGTCATTAGACATATCTGCGCCAGAAGAACTATTACCTTCACCCGTTCCATAAGAGCATTTATAGAAATCGCCATAATTAACTCCATCGATTCCAAATGTGCCTTTCTTTTCTTGTTTCCACGTAGGCATGTTAACATAGTAATTATCGTTACTTAAAGAACGTTTGATAATAGATTTAGATCCAGGTTCATAGATAGTACATAAGCCAAATGATGTTACTTTATTGTCTTTATCTTCTCTAATCATCGATATATCGCTTAGTCCGATATGTTGACTTAATATTCCTCCTGCTTGATAGAGTTTAGAAGCATAGACTTCTTTTATGTGCGTGGAGTCATTATTTTTATTCCATTTAAAATCAATTCCAGATAATCCTAAAAATTCTCTCTTAGAATAATCTTCACTTCCCATCTTTTCTTTCATTTCTTGAATGAAGGAAGAACTATACATTTCCGGATCATCAAATGTTTCATCAAAAGAAAGTTTAAAGTGATTATATGGATTTATATCCTCCCCTAAGAAAATATCTTGTCTAGAGGTATTACCTTTTTGCCTAATACCGACATTTTGAAATTCCCAAGTAAATTCATTGCCATAATTAGTGATTGAAATAGTCACTTTATCGCAAACGTGATATATTTCACTTTTATATCCGGTTTTATAATCTGCTTCTAGCTCATTTAGCTCTTTATCAGACATCTCCATTTTAATAGAAACGCTATTACCTAAATTAAATAAATCATCGAAGATAAATTCTTCTTTTGTTAATCTTTTTGGAACATCAAAAGAAGGTTCGATTAAATTATAAAATTCTTTATTTTCATTGTTCTCTTTATTTTCTTCTGAACTAGAAGAAGACTCTGAAGATGAGTTGTCACTATCATTTGAACTATTTGAAGAATTTGAATTAATAGATTGATTAGAAGAAGTAGAAGATGAAATATTCTCGCTACTACTAGATTCTTGTTCACTAGTTGTCACTTGGTTAGAGGAAAACTCGTTACTTGTTTGTTCACTAGTTGTATTTTTTGATAAAAAAGAGCAACTAGATAATACGAATAATATAGAAGTTAAAATAATAAATTTCTTTTTCATAGGTGTTTTTTTCTCCAAAAAAATGATAACAAAAAGAAATAATAAAATCTATATTTTATTAATTTATTAGTTTTATCGACAATTAATATATGATTGTGCTTCTATTATTTATTATCCTTTGCAGAGAATTTTTTATCGAAGTTTTCAATTGATTTTTTGATTATTTTTTCTGCTTCTTCTCTACCAAGAATTTTTGTAATAGAAGTCTTTTTACCTTCTAATTGCTTATAGACTTTAAAGAAGTGGCAGATTTCATCTAAGATGTGTTGTGGTAAATCATTAATATCTTTATAGCAAGTTAAAGATGGGTCATCCGCGCAAATGGAAATAATTTTTTCATCAGCCATATCTGAATCAATCATTTTAATTACTCCAATAGGATAACAGCGAACTAAGCAAAGAGGAATAATTGGTTCTTGACACATGACTAATACATCTAAAGGGTCGTTATCTCCAGCATAAGTATGAGGAATGAACCCATAGTTTTGTGGATAGTGAGTGGAAGTATATAACACCCGATCTAAAACAAGCATTCCTGTTGGCTTATCTAGTTCATACTTCATTTTGCTGCCTTTTGAAATCTCAATGCACGCAACAAATTCACTAGGGGATACTCTTTTAGTATCGATGTCTTTCCAAATATTCATTTTTCTTACCTTTTTCTTTCGTATAAATAACATCTAAAATATATTATAAACCACTAAAAGTGTCAATATGCTCGACTTTTACTTCAATAATAAAAATCAATAGAAATTATGTTATTTTAGTCATTTATTGATTTTATAATATCAAAGATATTAAATAAATATGTAAAAAATTATTGCCTAAGAAAAATTTATCGCATAATCAAAAAATACTATTAAAAATTCATTTATATTGTTCGATATATTCTTTAGCTAGTCCACCTTTAGAAGTTTCTCTATAACTTCGATTTAAATCTTTTCCGGTTTTATACATTGTTTTAACTACGGTATCAAAGGAAATTTTTGAGTTAGTTGTTCCCATCAAATGAGATAAGGAAGAAGCGCTGATGCTTCTTAAAGCTCCGATAGCGTTTCTTTCAATGCAAGGAATTTGAACATATCCATCAATTGGATCGCAAGTTAGTCCAAGCGAATGTTCTAGAGCGATTTCACTTGCTCTTTCTATCCCAAAAATAGATTGTCCATCTAGATAGCTAAGAAAAGCAGCACCCATACTTGATGCAGTTCCAATTTCTGCTTGGCAACCGCACTCCGCTCCAGAAATTGAAGCGTTGTGCTTGACGATTAATCCAATTAATCCAGCGATAAGTAAGCCTTCAATTAGTTTTTTTCTCGATACGTTTTTATCTAAATTATACCTAACTAAACTAGGGAGTATTCCACTTGCTCCACAAGTTGGAGAAGTAACAATTAGTTCACCCGAAGCATTTTCTTCACTAACGGCAAAACTATATGCACTGATTAATCTCTTTTCTTTCATTTCAGGAGTTTCATTGACATCTAGATGGTTATATAAATCCTTTGCTTTTCTTTGGACTTTGAGTTTTCCAGGTAAAACCCCTTCTTTGGATAAACCACTTTCCACAGAGTGAAGCATCGTATCTAATATTTTACCCATATATGAATCTATATCTTTATCTTCATATTTATATATATAATCAATCAAAGATAATTTATTTTCTAAACAATATTTTTTTATTTCATCATAATTTTTATGAGGATAAATATCCTTAATTTTATCCATTTTTTTATTGTTAACTTTAATTAATCCTCCACCTATAGAAATAATAGTTACTTTATCAATAAGGTTTTTATTTTTATATAAATTAAAAGTCATCGTATTAGGATGTTTAGTTTTAGTCTGATAATCAAATTTAATTTCATGAGGCAAATTCCCAAAAGCTTTTGAAACTATATAATCAGAAAGGTGGCCTTTTCCAGTATAAGCAAGAGAAGAATAAAAAGTCATTTCGACAAAATCGATGTCTTTATAATTATCAAGAATATACTCAACCGCATTTTTAGGTCCAATCGTGTGTGAAGAGGAAGGACCAGGCCCTATTTTATAAATATTTTTAATTGAAATCATTTGTTTTTCCTTTTGTTTAAAAATCTATCTTTTCTAAAAAATTTTTTACTTTATCATCATATTGAGATGAGTTATCAGCGTAACTTGATACGTGGATAGCATTATCAAATAAAATGTAATCTTTAATTTTTGACTTACTGGCGTTATAGCATTTCTCACAATTAGTATAAGGGACAAAATCATCTTTCTTTCCGTGAACTAATAAAATGGGAATTTCACTGTTGGCTAATGACTTTTCTGAAGTAATTTCTTTCATATCATATTTTGCAAACAATTTACTATATAAATTAACAGTTTGCATAATAGGGAAAGAAGGAAGTTTTCGTAAACAATATCTAACTTCATCATAGCAAGAAGAAAAACCACAATCCGCGACTATTCCTTTTACTTGTTTTGCTTTAATTAATTCACTGGACATCATAACCGTAGTTCCACCCATTGAAGTTCCATCTAGTAAAATCTTTATGTCTTTACCAAATCTATTTATTGCATAATCTATCCAAGTTAATACGTCATATCTTTCAAGAATTCCCATTCCAATATATTTTCCATCTGATTTTCCATGACCCCTTTGATCGACTATTATCGCTGAATATCCTAGTTTTAAAAAATCATAGCTCATTAAAATATCGCTTTCGCCTTGAGATTTAAATCCATGGAAAATAATCACTAACTTGTCTTTGATTTTATTTTCGATATATACTCCTCTTAATGTAAGATTATCTCTACTTTTAACAGAAATAGGTTCTTTTTTATAAACTTCATATAATTCTTTTTCTTTTCCAATAAACTCTTTATACGCCTTATACGGAGTATGATCGATTTTTTGAATTTTACGTCTTTTAGGATTTGTAAACGTTTTGGTATAAGCAATAAATGTAATAAAAAAATAAGCAACTACCAAAAAAGAAACTACGATAATTAACCAAAAATACCATTCCATAAATATTAGTTCCTCCACGATGTTTACAATTACATTTTAATAATACAAGAATGCCAAAAAATATTCCATATTTATATCTAAGTTCTTAATATAAATTAATGCTTTTTATGTTATTGACATTAAGATATAATGATAAAGTAAGGACAAGAATTTATGAAAAAATCAACCAGTTTTATTTTATGTGGATTACTACTATTATCGTTATCTAGCTGCAATTTTTTTAATGGAAACACCTCTTCTAGTGAAGAATCATCAATTAATTCTATAGATAGTTCTATCTTTGATAGTGATACTTCTAGTAGCTCTAGTATAATTTCATCAAGTAGCAATAATCAAACAACTAGCGAAGTCAAAACTATCGACTTCTACGCCATTAACGATTTTCATGGAAGGATTTCTTCTAGAAGCGATGAAGATGCTCCAGGGATATCAAAATTATCAACGTACTTAAAAACAAAAAAAGAAGAAAATCCAAATGGTTACGTCTTTGTTTCTACCGGTGATACTTGGCAAGATACTTATGAATCCGGTTATAATAAAGGAGCTTTGATTTCAAAGTGTTTAGAGGAAATGGAATGTGAAGCGATGTCCCTTGGTAATCACGACTTTGACTGGGGAATAGATGTGATAAAAACAAATCAAGAATTATCGCCAAATTGCACTTATTTATCTGCGAATGTATACAATTTCCCAAACGAAAATGAATTCGCTTTTGTTGGAAAAGAATATAAGATAATTGAAAGAGACGATGTTAGAATAGGTATTATTGGAACTATTGGATCAACGCAAAACACTTCAATTACCTCTTCTATTTGGGAGAATCTTTCATTTAAAAGGACTACACCAATTGTTCAATCATTGTCCGATAAATTAAGATTAGAAAATAATTGTGACGTCATCATGTGGTTAAACCACGCAGACTATGATGATTCAGATTCAGAAAATGTAACAGCAATAAGTCCAATTTCAAATAAGAGATATGTCGATGCGGTATTTAATGGTCATAGTCATCAAAGAGAAACTTACCTAAGAAATGGGGTTCCATTTGTTCAAGCGGGTAGCCATGGAGTAAATGTATCACACATTAGTTTATCTTTAGACAAAAATAAAAACGTAATTGATATCGATTATGGATACGAAGGATATGGTCAAATATCTAGATGTCAAGAAGACCCTTCTATCAATCAAATCATTAGCGAATATTTTACTAGTGAATATTTAGCAAAAAAAGATAGTAAAGTAGGTACATTATCCTCTAATAAAGGATATGTTGATAAATATTATGCTGGTTCTTTACTTGCTAAAGCAACATATGATATGTACGAAGAGGAAATGAAAGATGTGGATATCGTCATGAACAACGGATCAAGAAGTTCGATATCATCAGGGCAAGTTACTATTGAAAATATTTTTAATCTTTTACCATTTACTAATTACACCTACGTTTGTAAAGGAATAAAGGGGAAAGATATCTTAAACGAGATGAACTATCTTTATTATTATCTACCAGATTCATCGCTAGAAATACTAGATGATCAAGAATATACAATCGCTTGTATCGACTATAACCTATTACATAAAAACAAAGATAGAAATTACGATTATTTCCCTTCTTTTAAAAAGGAAAATGTCCAATATATTATTGAAGATTATTCTTGCGACATCGTAGCCAATTACTTAAATATCAAAAAAGCAATATCAGAAAGTGAATTTTATGGTCCTAACTATAAGTCATTGTATTATTAGAGAATCTAATACAAAGTAAAGAAACTATAAAATCCATATATAGATAAGAATAAACAAGATAAAACAATTAATAAATAAGGCCAAAATACTATTCCATTTTCAATAATATCTTCTTTATATAATTTAACCGCTAATTTTTTTGATATGGAAAAATTACTAAAAAACTCTGCAATTCGTCTAACTACAACCATAAAATTTCCTTTAAATAAACCCGCGACGATGCAAGAAATATGAAAGAAAGTCCCACATCCAAATCCAAAGCCCATTGCGGTATAAATATTTAACTCCTTAGATAAATTAGAATACTTGCTAACAACAGCATAAACTAATAAAAATAATAGGCATGGTACAATTATCAATACTAAGCACGATAATATAAACCCATGGTAAGGAGATTGATTCTTTCCATCATATTCCATAAATAAAATACCGTTCCAGAAAACTTATAAAACTCTATAAAAGTTTATGTTTCCTTCCTATTT
>CAMEOO010000033.1 GCA_945929875.1 uncultured Caryophanales bacterium | reverse complement strand
TTAGTTTCATGCAATATTCTCCTTATTTCGACAATTCGTAATTTGTTAACTTTTTCCGGAATATATTAAAAAATAATACTAATGTTATAGATAAAAATAGTTTACTAAATTTTAATGAATATTAATTACACGAAAACTAAATTTACAATTGTAAAATAATTTTTATATTGCCATTCGCATATAATTAAGTGGTGATTTTTATGAAAATTTATTTAATAGGCATTAAAGGAGCGGGAATGAGTTCACTCGCCCAAATCCTTTTAGATGAAGGATATGAAGTAAGAGGAAGTGACACTACTAACTTTATTAACACAGAAGTAAGTTTAAAACTTAGAAATGTGGTTATCGATCCTCTAGATAGCAAAGAGTATTTAAATAGCGACATAGTCATAATCGGCCACTATTTTTATAAAAACGAATTAATCGATGAATTAAATAAGCATAAGATGGTCTATTTTGAATACAACGATTTTCTTTCCTTATATTTAGATCAAAATAAACTTATTTCTGTCTGTGGAAGTCATGGAAAAACAACTTTAGTTAAACTATTATCTTCATCATTTGAAGGAAACTCTTATCTATGTGGAGAAGGGCAAGGGAAGAAGTTAAAAGAAGATATTTTTTTCTTTTTGGAATCATGTGAATACAAACGTCATTTTTTAAAATATCATCCTAAAGAAGTCCTTATTACTAATATTGAATTAGATCATGTGGATTATTATAAAGATGAAGATGATTATATTAACGCTTATCAAGAATTTATTGATAATGTCGATAAAGTATATTGCCTAGAACAATATCAAAATAAGATTAAACATAAAAATATTATTTCATACGGCTTAAATCCTTCTTCTACTTATTATTTAAAAAAGGAAGAAAAAGAGAATTCTTATCTACTAGATTTATTTAAAAATAACGAGCTAATTTTTAGTTTTAATTATAAGAGAGTACCTGACCATTTTCTGGAATTATTGTGCGCTGATTTAGCTTTTTATCATGAGCATAATTATGATTTAAATATAATTATTGAAAATATAAAAGATTTTAAATTACCATATCAAAGATTCAATGTGGAGCATGTTAATAACCATATCATCGTAAACGATTATTGTCACCACCCAAGCCAGATTAAATATAATCTTGAGCAGTGTAAATTCTTTTTTAAAGATAAAAAATATGTGGCTATTTTCAAAGTAGATCGAACCTCTAGATTAGTCTATTTTAAAAAACAGTTTATTTTTGAACTAGAAAAATATGATTACGCCTTTATCTTTGAACTTTCAAATACCGAAGATAAATCTTCTCATAGCGCAGTAGAATTAACTACTGAAAAAATAAAATTCATTAATTCTATCGAAGAAATTCTTTTATACTTAAAAGAAGAAGATTATGTCTTTTCTTTTATGTCAAGCAAAGATCAATCCCCTCAAATTAGGCAATTAAAAAAAATGATAAGTAAATAAAAATATTTGAATTATATTAGTCTTGATATCATAATAGAAAAAGAAATGAGGTATTTCTTATGAACAAGACTTTAATGACAGACTTTTATGAATTAACTATGGCTCAAACCTATTTTAATTTACATGAAGAAAATAAAGTGGCTTATTTTGATATCTTCTTCCGCAGCAACCCTTTTAATGGAGGATATGCGATTAGTGGAGGATTAGATGCAATAATCGATTATGTTTTAAATTTTAAATTTGATGATGAAGATATAGAATATTTAAGGTCTTGCGGATGCTTTAGCGAAGAATTTTTATCTTATTTAAAAGATTTAAAATTTACTGGTGACATCTATGCAGTAGAAGATGGAACAGTAATCTTTAAAGATGAACCAGTAATTACTGTCAAAGCCAAAATCATTGAAGCGCAGATTCTAGAAACCGCTCTTTTAGCGGCCTTTAACCATGGGACTTTAGTTACTACTGCTTCAAAAAGAATTACTAATGCAGCCGGAAATATTCCAGTGATGGAATTTGGCGCAAGAAGAGCAAGAGGTATCGATTCAGCAATTGATGCGAGTAAATATGCTTACATTGGAGGATGCGCAGGAACATCAAATACGATCGCCGCGAAAATGTATGGCATTCCCGCTTTAGGAACGATGGCTCATTCCTTAGTTTGCGATAATACCGATGAGTATCAAGCCTTCTTAGATTATGCGAAAAGTAACCCTAATAATTGTACATTCTTAGTTGATACCTACGATACTTTAAAAAGTGGGGTGCCTAATGCTATTAAAGTGGCAAATGATTATTTAACTCCAAATGGATATAAATTTAAAGGAATTAGAATTGATTCTGGCGATTTAGCTTATCTATCTAAAAAAGCAAGAAAAATGCTAGATGAAGCTGGATATAAAGATACGAAAATTTGTTTGTCTAATGGTTTAAACGAAGAAACTATTAAATCTTTACTTGATCAAGGAGCTTGCATCGATTCGATTGGTTGTGGTGATAATATCGCCGCTTCTTTAGAAAGAGTAGGTGGGGTATATAAATTAGTCGCTGTTGAACAAAATGGAAAAATCGTTCCAAAAATTAAAGTGAGCAATGATCAAATTAAAACTATTACTCCAGGGGCAAAGAAGCTCTATCGCTTCTACGATAAAGAATCAGGCTATGCTCTAGGTGATTTAATATGCTTAAAACAAGAGCAGATTCCTTTAGATCAATATACTTTGATTTGTCCTACTGAAGAATGGAAGACTTCTACAATAACTAATTACAATGTAGTAGACTTAAGAAAAAGAATATTTAAAAAGGGAAAATTAGTATATGCTCTACCTACTGTAAGAGAAAGAAAAAAATATTGTGAAGAGCAATTTAAAACAATATATCCAGAAATAAAAAGAGCGCATAATCCTCATGAATACTACGTTGATTTAAGTGAAAAACTCTTACATTTAAAGAAAAAAATGATTAATAATGCAATAAAAACTCATAAGAAATAGAAAATAAAACGCGAACCTTTAATCGATTTGCGTTTTTTATTAAATAATTTTTTTGATATATGAACGTCTTCTTTTATGAAGAGTGCTGTCAAAAGCTTTCCATTGATTTTGAATTGCTGTATTATCTTCTAAATTTAAATTAGTTTCAAAGTATTTAATATCACCACTTATAAGATATTTTAAGATTTCATAAATCAAAATTGAAGAAACACCTTTCATTTGATATTCAGGGAGAACTCCAATTAAGGCTAAATCGAGAACTTCAGGTTTCTTGATCGCTTTTAAGACTTTAACTATTGTTGGTAAAGTTAGATGCCCACCACTTTTTTGAACTGCTTTAGCGATGGAAGGAATGCATATTCCAAAACAGACTACATTGTCATCTTTATCTACAATTACCGCAAAGTATTTTTTGTTCATGATCAACTTGAAATTATTGATGACCATTTTTCTCATCGAATCAGTAAAAGGAACTGTTCCATAAAGTTTATCATATGTGATATCTAATACTTTAAATAATTGTTCTCCATATTTTTTTATAAAACTTGAAACTGATTTTGTTTCTACAAGTTTTAATTTATTTCTTCTTAATATTACGTGACAGAGTTTTTCAAATTTTGGATCTACTTCCTTTGGGGCGTAAAGTTTTCTTTCTACCCAGTCGACATCTTTTGTAAATCCATAATTTTCAATTAATTTTGCATAATATGGATAATTGTATTGTTCTTCGAAAGTGGATAGCTCATCAAATCCCTCAATTAACAAACCTTCTCTTTCTAAGTCGGAATAACCTAATGGTCCAACGATTGTATCAAGTTTATTTTCTTTTGCCCAAGAGACGACTTTATCAAATAGGGCATTTGCTACTTCTTGATTGTCGATAGAGTCAAATCTAGTAAATCTGACTCGATTTTGGTTCCATTTAGAGTTACTTGCGCGTTGAATGATTCCTTGAATTCTTCCAACTTGCTTTCCATCTAGATACGCATTAAAAAATATCGATTCTGATTGGTCGTTATAGACGTAATTCTTTTTAAACATCTTCATCTCATCAGAGTAAAGTGGTGGAACGAAGTTTTTATTACCTTTGTATAACTTAAGAGGGAAATCTAAGAATCTTTTTTGCTCTTTTTTACTTTTTACTTCAACTATTTCTATCATGATACTACCTATGTTTTGCGTGGAAAGCTACTCCTACGCTATTTGGACCGCAATGGCTTCCTGCGGTTGGATTAACTACAATATATTCAATATTTAAGTTATCTCCATATTTCTCTTTAAGCATTTGGCCAAGTTCTAAAGCCACTTCTTCAATATCTGAATGAGCGATAACTATTGGATAAGAAGCGATGTCTTCTTGAATGTCATCGACCATTTCAATTATTTTTTTCAAAGTATTAACTTTACCGCGAGCTTTAGTGATATTAGTCATGATTCCATCTGAATTGATGTGAATGATAGGATGGATTCCAAGAAGATTACCCATGATTCCTTGTAGGCCATTAACTCTGCCGCTCTTTCTAAAGAAAGTTAAGTCGTCGACATAGAAGTAGATGGCATATTTTTGAACTTCACTTTCGGCCCAGGTTAATAATTCTTCTACTGTTTTACCTTGTCTAGCAAATTCTCCAAATTGTTTAATGATTAAATAACTTAATGCAGTGATTGCTTTTGTATCGATAGAATAAAATTTTCTATCTGGATATTTCTTTTTCAATTCCTCTAGCGCGATATTTAGCGAGTTAAAAGTTCCGCTCATGTTTTTGGAAAAATGAATATATAAAATATCATTTCCTTCTTTAAAATGTGGCTCAAAATATTCTATGTATTGTTTTGGACTAATTGCAGAGGTTTTAGGTAACACTCCTTTTCTTAACATATTATAGAAATCTTTATATTTAAATTCATCAAAGTCAACGTATGGCTTAGTTTCCTTTTCATTGATAAAATAAGGCATGCTGATTAGTTCAAAACCATACTTTTTTGCACTTTCTGGCGTGATGTCACAATCAGTGTCTGTAAATAAAACTAACATTATTTTTACTCCCTTTTTCTTATTGAATACTAGCATATAGAAAAAATAATGTCAAATTTTGTCGAGTAAAAATAAATAAAAAAACCTCCAGATAACCATCTAGAGGTAACTAATTAGATTTTTAGAATTGAGCAAACATCCCTAGCGATCATTACTTCTTCATCGGTAGGAATGACAACCACTTTAATCTTGCTATTTGCTGTTGAGATGATACCTTCTTTTCCATGAACCATTTCATCATTTAACTTTTCACTTATTTCAATACCTAGAGCTTCTTGACATTGCTCTAAAATTTTATAACGGAAATATTCAGAATTTTCTCCAATGCCAGCAGAGAAGACAATTAGATCGCAACCGCCAAGTCTAACATAGTATTGACCGATGTAGTCTGCTACTCTTCTAGCGAACATTTTAACCGCTAGAATTGCTCTTTGATTTCCTTCTTTTGCGGCTTTTTCAACATCTCTTGTATCATTAGATACTCCAGAAATACCTAAAAGCCCTGATTTTTTATTAAATTCTTGATAAATTTCTTCTGCAGATTTACCTGTTTGTTTAACAAGGTATGGCATGACTGAACCATCGATATCGCCAGTTCTAGTTCCCATCATGACCCCTGCAAGAGGAGTTAATCCCATTGATGTAGCAATGCATTTCCCATCTTTAATGGCACAGAGTGAGCTACCAGAACCAATGTGGCAAGTGATAATCTTATTTTGTCCTTCTTTTAAATAGACTTGTGCTTCTCTTGATAAATATTGATGAGAAGTACCATGAGCACCATATCTTCTTACTTTATAATCAGTATAGTATTCATAAGGACATGCATACATATAATCTTCTGGTTCCATTGTTTGGTGGAATGCTGTATCGAATACAGCGACGTGTCTAACTCCTGGAAGAACCTTTTTAAACGCTCTAAATCCAATTAAGTGCGCGGCATTATGAAGTGGAGCAAGAGGAATTAAGCTTTCAATTTTTGCTTCAACGTCTGGAGTTAATTCTTCTGAGTGAGAAAAATAAGCGCCACCTTGAACGATACGATGACCTACTCCTTTAATTTCTTCTAAACTTTTTACAATTCCTTCATCTACTAGAGCTTCTAGTAGTAGCTCTACTGCAACGGAATGATCTGGAATTGAACAAATTGTCTCAACTTTTTCTTTTCCAGCAGGCTTGATTGAAAAAATTGCATCGGTATGACCGATTCTATCAGCGATACCTGAACAAATAACTTTCTCTTCTGGCATTTCAAAAAGTTTAAATTTTAAAGATGATGAGCCAGCATTAACTGCGATTACTTTTGACATTATCTATGTCCTCCTAAACGCCATTATCATACTTTAAAATCAAAGCAATATCAATAATTATTCAAAATTAAGGATTATTTATATATTGTAAACTATTATTATTAATCTATGATTAATGAAAATAAATTTAAGTTTGTTACTTTATTTCTATACATTGATCGTTTTTTTTGGTATCATAAGTTGTGATTGTTAGGAGGAATATCTATGGCATATGGTTTACTATATGACTTCTTATTTGGACAAACTATAGAAGCATTTAACTATTTTGGTGCTCATTTTACTAAAGTTGATGGCAAAAATGGTGTGATGTTTAGAGTTTACGCTCCTCTCGCTAAAGAAATATCAGTAATAGGAGAGTTTAATTCTTGGGATCCAAGAATTCATAAAATGAGTAAAGTTGAAGACAGCGGAGTATTTGAAATATTCGTACCTGGAGTAGTGCAATATCAATCTTACAAATATCATATTTTGGGTTGCAATAACGTTTATTTTGATAAAGCGGATCCTTTCGCCTTTTATTCTGAATATAAACCTGGAAGTTGCTCAAGAACATTTGACATCAATGGTTTTGTTTGGCACGATCAAGAATTTATTAAAAATAGAAATCGTAATTTCGATCGACCAATGTCCATTTATGAAATGCATCTTGGCTCTTGGCTTGGAATGAAAGATGGTAGATATCTATCATATGAAGAAGTAGCGGATTATCTAATTGATTACGTTAATAAAATGGGATATACCCACGTCGAGATTATGCCAATTACTCAATATCCTTTCGATGGATCATGGGGTTATCAAGCTACTGGATTTTACAGTGTCGACTCTCGTTATGGAAATCCATTCCAACTAATGTCTTTTATCGATCGCCTACACCAAGCGGGGATTGGAGTAATTCTTGATTTTGTCGTCGTTCACTTTGCAACTGACGATTTTGGACTTTGTAAGTTTGATGGCTCAAATCTCTATGAAGGAAATGGCGATAATGAAAAATCGCAATGGGGTTCATATTTGTTTGATTTAGGAAAAGATCCAGTTAGATCATTTTTAATGTCTAGTGTTAACTTCTTTATTTCTTATTTCCATTTTGATGGAATTAGATTTGATGCAATCAGCAATGTCATTTATTATCATGGCGATTCATCTAAAGGAGAAAATAAAGGAGCGATTGAGTTCATTAAAAGAATGACTGGAAAAATCCATTTGTTCCATAAAGACGTCATGTTAATTGCTGAAGACTCATCCGCATATGCTGGAGTTACAAAACCTCTAGAGTACGGTGGTTTAGGATTTGACTATAAATGGGATTTAGGATGGATGAATGATACTTTAAAATATTATGGAAAAGATCCGATCTATCGTAAGTATATTCATCATCAACTTACTTTCTCTATGGCGTATTTCTATTCTGACAATTTCATGTTACCTCTATCTCATGATGAAGTAGTTCATGGTAAAGGAACTATCATCAATAAGATGTGGGGAAACTACGATCAAAAATTTGCCCAAGTAAGAAATTTATATACTTATCAATGGGCACACCCAGGTAAAAAATTGAATTTTATGGGCAATGAACTTGCTTCATTTGATGAATGGAATGAAACTAAGTCTCTTCCTTGGAATTTAAAAACTTATCCAAGCCACGATTCAATTTCAAGACTTGTTAGAGATTTGAACTTGATTTATCGAAGTGAAAAAGCAATGTACTTTGAAGAACATAATCCTGTTCATTTCCAATGGCTTATGGCGGATAATGTTAATCAATCCATTTATTGCTTTAGAAGAAGTGTGGATGACGATACCTTAGTATTTGTTTTCAACATGACTCCATGCTACTATGAAAACTATGACATTGGGGTAGATGAACCTGGTGAATACGTAGAAATATTCAATTCAGATAAAGATGTCTATGGTGGATATAATCAATACAATGGTTTACCACTTCAAGCTCACGAAGGATTATGCTTCAATCATAGATATAAAATTACTATCAAGTTAGCTTCTTTTGGAGCGATGATTTTCAAACTTAGAAGGCCTGAGAAAAAAGAAGAGAAAAAAGTCGAAAAACTTGAAAAAGTTAAAGAAAAAAACACAAATTCAAATATGAAAACTAAAAAAAGTAAATAGTAAAGATGTAAGGAGATTAAAATGTTTAATAATGTAGAATCTTTTAAAGAAGAATTTAAAAAACGTGTTGTTACTAAGTATGGAGTAGATATGTCTAGATGCCATATCACTGAACTTTACGAAGTACTTGGTACGATGGTTAGAGATTATTGTGCGGAAGATTGGAAGGAGTCAAAAGATTTTGTCAATAATAATCACGAAAAACAATTAGTATATTTCTCAATGGAATTTTTAATTGGTCGCCTTTTAGTTAACAACATGCAAAACCTTGGAATTTATGAAATTGCTAAGCAAGGATTAAGCGAATTAGGAATCAATATTCACGAACTTGAAGAGCAAGAATCAGATGCAGGTCTCGGTAATGGTGGCTTAGGTCGTTTAGCGGCTTGTTTCTTAGATTCAATTGCTTCTTTAGGTTATCCAGGACATGGAAACTGTATTAGATATGAATATGGCTTCTTTAAACAAAAGATTATTGATGGAAAACAAGTAGAAGTTCCTGATCAATGGCTACAAAACACTAACGTTTGGGAAATCAAAAAACCAAAACACGCAGTAGAAGTAAAATTCTATGGACGTGCAGAAACTTATCAAGATGTCGATGGTTGTATTAGAAGTAGAACCGTTGATGCAATGTGCGTAAAGGCTGTTCCTTATGATATTCCAGTTATCGGTTATAGAAATAAAGTAGTTAATACTTTAAGACTATGGTCAGCTGAACCAAGTGAAGAAAACTTGCCATCAAATCAATCTTTTGCGGATTATTTAACTGCTTTAAGAGAATTATGTCATGGCTTATATCCAGATGATTCTACTGAACATGGACGTATCTTAAGATTAAGACAACAATACTTCTTAGTCTCTGCTGGCCTTCAATCAATGATCCGCGGACATAAAAGAAGAGAGGGGCGCTTAGATAACATTTGTGAAAAATTTGTCTTCCAATTAAATGATACTCATCCAATTTTAGCAATCCCAGAAATGATGAGAATTTTAATGGATGAAAATGGATTTGGTTGGGACGAAGCTTGGTATCAAGTAACCCACATGATGGCTTATACAAATCACACCATTATGGCGGAAGCTCTAGAAAAATGGCCAGTAAGCTATGTTTCAAACTTACTTCCAAGAGTTTATATGATTATTGAAGAAATCAATAGACGAATGATCTTAGATTTAAGAAATAAAGGCTATGATGATAATTTCATCAATTCTGTAAAGATTATTAAAGATGGTATGATCTATATGACAAATCTTGGAATTCACGCCTGTTTCAGCGTTAATGGGGTAGCTAAACTTCACACTCAAATATGCTGTGAACACACCTTTAAAGATTTCTATACCTTATATCCAGAAAAATTTAATAACAAGACAAATGGTATCACTCATCGTAGGTGGTTCTTATGCGCAAACCCTGAATATGCTAAACTAGTCACCTCTTTAATTGGCGATGAATGGATTACTAAACCAGATAAACTAGAAGATCTTTTAAAATTCGTCGATGATGAAAAAGTTCAAGATAAGTTCTTAGAAATTAAAGCACATAACAAACAACGTTTAGCTGATTATATTTTAAAGCATAATGGAATCGTAGTTGATACAGATTCAATTTTCGATGTTCAAATTAAAAGGCTTCACGCTTATAAACGTCAATTGATGAATGTCTTTAGAATCATCTATTTCTACCAAAGAATGAAACAAGATCCAAACTTTAGGATTACTCCTCATACTTACGTATTTGGGGCTAAAGCGGCACCTAGCTACTATTTAGCTAAAAAGATTATCGAATTAATCAATGCGGTGGCAAGAGTAGTTAACTCTGATCCAGAAATTTCAAAATATATGAAAGTAGTTTTCATTGAAAACTATGGTGTTTCTTCCGCGGAAGTTATCATTCCTGCAAGCGATGTTTCTGAACAAATCTCAACTGCTGGTAAAGAAGCTAGCGGTACTTCCAATATGAAATTTATGATCAATGGCGCTTTAACTCTTGGAACTCTAGATGGAGCAAATGTTGAAATCGATCAATTAGTTGGTTCAGATAACGATGTAATCTTTGGTTTAAAGACAGAAGAAATCGAAGAATTAAGAAGAAATGGTTCTTATTCTCCATGGGATATTTATCATCACAATGAATGGGTAAAACAAATTATCGATTCTCTAATAAATGGAACTTGGTCAAGTAATTACGATGATTTTAAAGTCATCTTTGACGAAGTGATGTATCGTAACGATGAATACTTTATCCTAAAAGATTTAGAATCATATATTCAAGCTTCTTTAAAGATGGATGAAAAGTATTTAGATCGTAAAAATTGGGCTAGATCTTGTTTAATCAATACCGCAAAAGCTGGATATTTCTCAAGTGATCGAACTATTGAACAATACGTCGAAGATATTTGGCACCTAAAAAAAATCGGTGAATAGTTGATATTATTAAAAACTGTTATTATTTCTCTATTATTTATGAAATAATAATAGTTTTTTTATTCTTTTTTTGATTAAAAATTTAAAAAATTCTCTTATTTCTCTATAATATCTTTAGATATTAAGAAAGGTTTTTTATGTTAGATAAGCATTTAGTTTTTAAGACTAGTCCTTCCGCGGAAAAAAATAATTTCATCTTCTTTTTAAATTATAGAATCTCCATTCTTCAAAAACGATTGTTTAGAATTGAAAAAAATGAAAGTAAAAACTTTTTAGACCTTGCTACTCAAAAAGTGTTTTATCGAAATATGGAAAAGCAAGATTTTAAATACCAAATAAAAAATAATGAGTTAATCATTGTTACTGAATTTGTTGAATTACATTTATTTGATGATTTGAAGATAAGTTTTGTAAAATTTAATAATGGTAAAAAGGTATATATCCTTTCAAATAAAGGAAATTTAAAAGGAACTAGTCGAACTTTGGATAATTATGATGGAGACATTAATATTGTCGATCGTTCTAAATTAGAATTAGAAGAAGGAGTTTGTTCTACTTCCGGAGTTAGTGTAATCGATGACTCTTCTTCTTTGGTTCTTCAAGATGATGGTTTAGTAAGAAAAAGAGAAGAAAAAGAAATAGATATATATTTATTTTGCTATGAAGATAATTATTTAGAAGCGGTTCAAGCTTTATATGCTATTTGTGGTTATCCTCCACTTCTACCTCGTTATTGCTTAGGAAATTGGTGGAGTAGGTTTCATGCATATAGCGATAAAGAATATTTATCGCTTATGAATATTTTTAAGGAAAAAAATATTCCTTTTTCAATTGCTACTGTTGACATGGATTGGCATTATTCTTTTTCTCTTGTTGAGGATAAGAAAATCAATGAACTCAATCGAACCAATGAAGATTATTATGGAAAAGTATCAGGATGGACTGGTTATTCATGGAATAAAAAATTGTTTCCAAATTATAAAGATTTTTTAAATAAATTACATAAAAAAGGCTTAAAAGTGACTTTGAATCTTCATCCTTCTGATGGAATTAGATGGTTTGAAGATTGTTATGAAAAGATGGCTTTAGCCTTGGGAAAGGATCCTAGTTCTAATCAAGTTATCCCTTTTGATATAACAGATACTAATTTTATCAATAATTATTTTAAAATAATACATAAACCATATGAAAAAGATGGTGTAGACTTTTGGTGGATCGATTGGCAACAAGGCTCATCTTCTTCTATTGAAGGGCTTGATCCATTGTGGTCTTTAAATCATTATCATTATCTAGATATCACTAAAGATGATTATGAAGGTATCATCCTTTCAAGGTATTCAGGAGTAGGCTCACATCGTTATCCTATTGGATTTTCTGGTGACACAGTCATTAGTTGGAAAAGTTTAGATTATTTAGTATATTTTACTATTACCTCAACTAATATCGGATACACTTGGTGGAGCCACGATATCGGTGGACACATGCTTGGAGTCAAAGACGATGAATTATTTGTAAGGTATATACAATTTGGAGTGTTTTCACCAATTAATAGACTACATTCTTCAGCTTCGCCAATCATTTCTAAAGAACCATGGATGTATCAAAATGGAATAGAATATATCATCGAAGAATTTTTAAGGTTGAGGCATAAACTAATTCCTTATCTTTATTCAAGCAATTATTTAAATCACTTTAAAGGAATTCCTCTAATTCAGCCTTTATATTATAAAGTAAAGAATAAATTAGCGTACAAATACAAAAATGAATATTATTTTGGAGAGAATTTATTAGTTTTACCAATAAGTAAGAAATCGAACAACAATTTTTCTATAATTAAGATGTTTGTACCAAAAGGCCGATGGGTAGATTTCTTTAATAATAATATTTATGAAATTAAAAATGAATTTGAAGAGGTGGAAATGGTAAGAGATTTAACTTCTATTCCAGTTTTAGTTAAAGAAGGAAGCATTATCCCTTTAGCTTGCTATGAAAATAACGAAACCTCAAATCCTTTAAAACTAGATATTTATGTTTATCCAGGTAATGGAGAATATACAATGTATGAAAAAGAAAATGATGATTTTTGCCAAACTAATTTCTCTTTAAAAAATGATGAAGATGATAATCTAATTCTATCAATTAATTGTCAAGGAAATCTATTGTGCACAAAACAAAATCGAATAATGACTATTTATTTTAAAACTATAGAAAAAGGGAAAATCGAAGTTTATGAAAACAATTTGCCTATAGATTGTGAGTATTTATCGTCTTGTCTAGCAGTCAACTTTATTTTTAATCCTAACAATAAATATATAATTAGAATTAAAAGACAAAAAGAAAATAGAATAGACTACTTGAAAAAGCACGTTCAAAAAGTTTTAACGTATTATCAAGAAGATAGTTTGGTAAAAGAGAAAATATATTATTCATTAATGAAAATAGATGAAATAAATCTCTTAAAAGAAGCTATAGAGCAGGAAAAGATGCCTAAAGAGATTAAAAAAATGATATTAGAGGTCTTTTAATCAGTTTTTATTATTGATCAATTCTTCGATCTCTTCGTCTGAATACACCTTGATTCTATTTTCTTCAAGTAGTCTAGTAGTAATTCCTTTTCCTTTAATCGTTTTTTTAGAAAAATTTCCATCGTAAATATTATGAACTCCACATGAAGGAGATCTTTCTTTAAAGATTGCGTATTTGACTTTATTTTCTTTTGCTATTTCTAATACTTTCGTCGCTCCTTCAAGATAATTTCTAGTAACATCTAATTCGATTTCATTATACACTTTCTCATCTCTAATTTCTGAAGGAATTCTAGGAGTAGGAAGACCACCCATCACCTCAGGACAAACTGGAATGAATTCTACTTTATCTTGAATATTTACAAGATATTCTCGTAGATTGTTTCTTCCATTATATTTACAATTTTCTCCCAGCAAGCATTTACTAATTAAAATTTTTATCATAATATTTACCTAATCTTTATTTTTTTATTCTTTTAATATAATATATTAACGTTTGAGGAATTAAAATGGAAAAATTATTAATAGTCAATCTTTTTAATAAAGAGGTCGTAGTTAATGTAAAAATTAGTAATAGAAATGCCTCGAGAGTCATCGTTTATGGAGGGCATATCTATTTGACTTTAAAAGATAATTTTTCTATTTCAGACGTCGAAAAAAAACTGATGAGAGTCTTTACTAAAAGTCGAATTGATAAACTATATTCTTCTTTATATATCACCGATTATTATGTTGATATTTTAGGAATAAGAAGAAGGCTTGTAAATCTATCAAAAGGGCAAAATAGAATCTCTAAAGAAGACTTTGTTGTAGAAAATCAAAAGCAAATCGATTCAAAACTTAAAAATTTACTTTACGATATCATACAGTCGAGGGTAGAAAAGTATTCTCAAATTATGAATATACCTATTTCTTATCAAGTTAAAATTACTTCGATGCGTTCTTGTATTGGAAAAAATTATTTTACGAAAAATCTTTTGACTTTTGATCACGATTTAATTCATTATTCTTTAGAGATTATCGATTCGGTTGTAGTTCATGAATTGACGCATTATTTTGTTCATAACCATTCTATAGATTTTTATGATATTTTACTAAAATACGTCCCAAATTATAAACAATTAAGTCAAAAATTAATTAATGGAGTCCGTCAATGATAAGATATATTACTAGTTTACAAAATCAATTAATTAAAGATATCGTCAATTTAAAAAATTCATCTTTAAAAAAACAAAAGAATCTATTTTTAATCGAAGGAGAAGATTTAGTTTCTTTAGCTTACGAAGAAAAACAAGTAGATTTAATAATTGCTTTAGAAGAAGAAAAAAGATTTATCAATGTCGATCAAGTTATTGTTAATGAAGCGATAATTAAAAAGATTTCTAATAATAAATCTCCTTCAAAAATTTTAGCCTTAGCTCATTACAATAAAATAAAAGAGTTAGGAAATAAAGTAATTTTTTTAGATAACGTACAAGATCCAGGAAATGTAGGAACGATTATTAGAACCGCATTGAGTTTTTCTTATTCATCAGTAATTTTAGGGAATAATTCTGCTTCAATATATAACGATAAAGTGATTCAATCTTCTAAAGGAGCAATTTTTAAAATACCAGTTCTTGAAAATATTGCTTTAGAAGAATTAAAGAACCAAGGATATGAAATCGTGTCAACATACCTTCATGGCGCAAAAAACTATCAAGATGTTCAAATAAATGATAAATTTGTTTTAGTTTTTGGTAATGAAGGTCAAGGAATTAGTCCAATTACGTTGAAACAAAGCGATAAGTTAATTAAAATAGATATGAGAAACATCGATTCGTTAAATGTAGCTGTAGCCGCGGGAATAATAATGAATCATTATCGAGGAAATAGATGAAAACTGTAGTTATTTGCCTTCATGGCCTTATTAAAGATGCCCCACACGATTTTATCCCTTTTAAAGAATTTGTAGAAAGTAATAATACTTCTTTGGAAGTAGATTGTTTAATGTTATATGATATAAAAAACAAAAAAACTTATAAGTATAAGAACAAAATCAAACTTTTAGATGAAACGATATCTAATTATGAAAACAATAACTACAGAGTTGTTTTAGTTGGCTATTCTTTCAGCGCTGGTCTAGTGGCAAGAATGTGTAAAAACCATAATATTTATAAAACTATTATCATCTCTCCAGTATTACATATTCTTACTCGCTCGGGAATTAATTATTATTTAAGCATGTTTTTTAAATCGTTTAAGATGAGGGCTAAAGCGATGATGAACAAAAAGAAGAGAAATCGTTTAAAAAAGATGAATTCGTTATATTTATTTGATTTACTTTGCTCTTGCTTTTATGCTCTACATAAAACTAATCACGCATTTAAGTTTATTAAATGTCCAACTTTAGTGATGTTTGGAAAAGAAGATGAAATTACTTATCCTAGATTTTTAAGTCAAATTAGAAATCAAATAGATAGAAAAGTGGACTTTAAGATTAATTTTTATCCTGAAGCTAATCACGTGTTCATCATGTCTAAAAAGGTAGATAAATCAATTTATTATAAAGATATGATCGAATTTGCTATGGATGGGGAGAAGATATGAAAAAAGTAAAAGTATTGTTTTTTATATGTGCACTAGCACTAATCTCGTGCTCTCATTCTAGTTCAATTTCTAGTTCTAGCTCAAGTGTGTCTTCTTCTAGTAATCCATCTTTTTCTTTTCAAGATACTTCAACAAATGATAGTTTGATGGATAGCTCTTTATCAAGTGAATCTAGTGAAAATGAGTCATCGCCTTTTTCTGATCAAACTACTAGTGAGATAGAAAGTAGCAAAGACATCTCAAGTGAAGTAACTAGTGAGGAGACTTCTAGTGATAATACCTCAAGTGAGGTGATTAGTGAAGATAGTTCAAGTAAAGTAAGTAGCGAAGATAGTTTATCTGAGAATACTAGTGAAATATCAAGTGAAGCAACTAGTGAGGAGACTTCTAGCGAAGAAAGTAGTGAAGATATTTCAAGTGAAGAAAGTAGCAAAGATATCTCAAGCGAAGAAAGTAGCGAAGTTAGTTCATCTGAAAATACTAGTGAAATATCAAGTGAAGAAACTAGTAAAGATACTAGTGATAATATAT
>CAMEOO010000032.1 GCA_945929875.1 uncultured Caryophanales bacterium | reverse complement strand
AATCAAATCACATGATCCACGAGGCTTCGTATTAATTATTTCTTATTCTTGTAAATAATTATAATGAATAGTAACTAACATCAAAATGTCATTACCATAATCGCTAATAGATATATTGTTCCATTCTTCTTCAGTTCCTGTGAAATAAATTTCTGTTAGTGCATTGCATTCTTCAAAAGCATAACTAGTAATTGAGGTGAAGCTATTTAAAATAACTATCGATTTTAAGGATGTGCATGAATTTAGAGAGTGTTATGAAATATAAAATTATTATGATTTTTTATTATATTTCATATACTCTTGAAGCGCACACAGTTCTCTTTTATAAAGACCTGAGGTTGCCTTATCTTTCATTATATATTTAGGATATCTGCTAAATATTTCTATAGCTTCTTCTAAAGAAACCCACACTGGTATTACTCCAGCTTCTTCTTCCGCTTTAGTCAGTTTAGTGGACTTAGTATTATCAACAACATCACAAATAAAATAATGTTGAATATGTTCCCAGTTTCTATCCCAATAAAAATATTCTTTAATTTCTAAAAATTGTTCCTTTGAACTAACAAGATAGCCTGTTTCTTCTTCTAATTCTCTTTTTAAGCAATCTATATAAGATTCGCCTTCTTCAACCCCTCCACCAGGAATTAAATATTTATCTTCTTTTGTTTCGTAGCATAAAAGAACTTTGTTATCATTAACCACTATTCCTCTACATGCATGTCTAGTATAATCAACATGACCTTGGTAGTCATCACTAATTAATGTTATTGTTTTCATAATCGCACCTCCTAATCAAAACGAATATTACCAATATAGCACAATATACTTTCTTTCCACCAATAATTTTTTAAAACTAATCATCAATTTTAGTTAATCCATCTTCTTGCAGTTTATATATACTCGTTGACACTTCTTCTATATAACTTCTATCGTGAGAAGATGAAATAATACATCCTTTAAAATTTGATAATATCTTTTTTATTACTGGAGTTGATAAAGGAGATAGATTTCTAGTAGGCTCATCTAGAATAAGCACATCATTTTTTAATAAAACTAATTTTAATAAATATAGCTTTGCTTTTTGACCACCGGATAAGTTATTAATGGTGCTATTCATCTCATCCTCAACAAAATTTAAAGCGCCAAGGCATGACATAATCTTTGATTTGTTTTCTTTATCATATCCTAAAAAAGATTGAAGATAACTGACTGGAGTAAGTTCGAGAGATAATTCTTCATCATAGTTTTGAGGCATATAACCTACTGAAATAGATTTATCTTCTTTTAAAGAATTATATATCTTCTTTAGTAATGTTGTTTTCCCACATCCATTATTACCGATGAAGGTGATTTTTTCTGTCCCTTTTACTACTAAATTGAGATTTGTTGCTAATAGTTTATCTTCAACAGACAATTTCTCATTTTCCATTTTAAAAATTATCTTTTTAGAAGGTAGAGATATCAAATCATCAAAGAACAAATTAATCGCTTCTTCTGGTTGATAGTAACTAACTATTTCCATTTTTTCTAAAGCTTTTTCTTTTGAAAGAACATTCTTCATCTTTTTTGCAAGGATGCTTCCCTCGCTAGGAGAACGAACCGCTTGATTAAGTGCGTTTTCTACAAGTTGATGTTGTCTCATTAGAATTTGCTTTTTCTCATCGTATTCTTTATGAGTTCTATAGGCTTCTTGATCTTGCTTCTGATTTCTAGAAGCTCTTAACTTTTGATATTCTTTATATCCTACGTTCTCTAATGTCCATTTCATTTCGGTTTTTCTTTTTACTTGCTCAAGATGAAGAATTCGATTTGAAGTATTTTCTAATAATTTTTGATCGTGAGAAATAAATATTATTGGAATATTGCTATTTAAAATAAAACTTTCTAATAATTCTATTGTCTCTAAATCTAAATCATTAGTGGGTTCATCTAAAAGAATTAATGATGGATTTTTATATAAAATCTTAATCAATTGAAGTTTGATTTTTTCTCCACCAGATAAGGTTGAAATCATTTGATTGCTATTAAATTTATCTATATCTAATCGGTATTTAACAAACAACTTTTCAATTAAATTAATGTTATTAAAAATATCGTAATCTGGCTCATCGCCAGGTTTATCTAATAATAAGTAATCTTGTGCGCCTAGTTGATTCCACTTTGCTTCAATTATCTGAGGAAGATATCCTATAGTAGAACATAAATCTCTTGTTCCATTAAAAAAACAGTAGTCTTCTATTAGTTTAGGATTATATATGTATTTTAATAAAGTGGATTTGCCATTCCCCTCTTCACCAATAAGCGCTATTTTATCATTTTTGTTAATAATTAAATTTAAGCCTTCTATTATTTTTCGGCCATAAATTGTTTTCAACGTTACGTTAATTAATCGCATAAAAATCACCTCCGTAGAAGTCATTGTTAATATCGATTGATATAGCATTATATTGGTTAGATTCTCATGGCTCCGCACCTTCTTTCCACATATTAGTATATTATATTAAATCATCACTTACAATATAAAACAGTTCTTTTTTATTTACAATCTCACGATTTAACTTTATGAAAATAGCTAGAATTTCAGTTCTAAATGAGAAAAAAAGCTCAACAAAGTGAGCTCTTATTCGAAAATTTTTATTAAGCATTTGTTAAATAAAAATCTTTACTATCATTATTATTTTCATAATAATTAATTAAGTGGTTTTTAAATTCTTCAACTAAATCAGTTGGTATAACAATTAATCCTATTTCTCTACTTATAAGATAATGGTTAACAAATATAACCGCTGTTCTTTTATTTTCATTCAAGAAAAGTTGCTTTTTCATTACATATAGCAATAATTCTATTGCTACATCATATGATTTTTCTCTAGATAATATTTCTTCTAAATCGCTCTTTATCTGTGGCTCATATGGTAAAGGAGGTAGATAAGAAGACCCTCCAATAGATACAGGCACGCTTCTAATTCTTCCAGCGGTATAAGAAAAACCTTCTTCTATTATTTCATTTATTTGACATAAAACTGCATAATTTGTTGGATAGCTTATTACTCCTCCACTCAAAATAAACTCCCATGCATGTTTTAAATTAACTACCTTCAATATGTCTGTTGGTGTCATGTCCTTTACTTTACCGCCATTAATAATCGTTTCCGTATCTGAATAAGTGGTAGCAACACCTTCAAGCTTTGCCTGTTTGTAAATAGAATCCACTAAATTTCTTTTTGCTAAATCAATATTTATCTTTACATTATCAGATAATTCATTTGATACATATTGTAAAACACCTAATTCCTTTTTTATTTCACGTAATCTTTTCTTATATTCCTTTACAAGTTTATTATTCTCTAAAATAAGATTATTTAGCTCAAGGCTATATTCACCAGCATATCTAGAAGTAGATATCCCTTCATCCCTAAAATGAACATAAATATATTTTTTTCTTTATTTTCTCTTATTTCAACTATGTGAAACATTTTAATAAAAAAGTTTCATATATTTAAAAAAGGTAGTTGTTAGAATAATAAAAAAAGTCTGAAAATGAAATTTTTCTTCTTTTTTCAGACCATTTCTATCTTTTTGGCGTTCCCGAGGTGATTCGAACACCCGGCCTACCGCTTAGGAGGCGGTCGCTCTATCCAGCTGAGCTACGGGAACAGAAAGTAATTATTTTATCTTTCTTAAAACAATTACATAACTATGATTTAAATTGACATAGAATACCTTTGGATATCCTTGAAGCAATAAGCCTCTTTGATCATTGTGATCATAGATAATTATATCTTGATAGACAAATCCATTTTTTATTCCAAGTCTAGCGATATCATTATGACATTCGATATAAGGTTGATTACCTTTGATGTCTCTAAAGTCTCTTACGATTAGTACCACATAACCATTCTCTTTAATTTTTGGATAAATCGTTCTGAAAGTACTATCCATTTTATTGAGATAATTTTCATAAGAAATGTGATATTCTTCTTTACTATAAATTAGGCTTGACATGCAAAGTTGAATAGATTCATCGTCAATGTTATCTCTATATTCTTCAATAGAAGAATTATTAATAATATAATCACAATTCACTAATAAATTCAATGAAGATAAAAGATTTTCTTCTGCCGCTTTAAATTTATGATGATCTTCTTCAAGTCCAACCCCATGGCGATTATTATGGATGCAACTGACGATACTTGTTCCTCTTCCCATAAAAGGATCAAGAACATAGTCGTTTTCTTTAGAATACATACACAAAATTCTTGAATATACTTCTTCTTGAATAACATCCTCATCAACGATTTTATTTTCACTTCGAGGAAAAGGCAAATCTTTCCAAACGCTTCTAGACGAACTAGCCCATTCATTGGCGGTCATTCCATTAAAAGTAATTTCTCTTTGCTCTTTATCTTTTGTAACTTCTTCAAGAGAATTTATATAAATATCCTTTGCCCCCATAACTTCACCTCCATTCTAGCCAACTAAATTTAAGACTTCTTCTTTCAAAGGTTCTATTTCCTTTATTTCAATAGGTTCTAGCATTACTTCTTCTTCATTGTAGTCAGATGAAAATTCATATACTAACTTTGCTTTAATATGAATATAAGTTCTATCTTTTAATTTCTTACCTAAACAAGATTTTACTAAAAATCCACATAATTGAATATCTTGAGCGCAGCAATTCATTATTTTTCTTCCTAAAATAAAAGTGTTTTTAGGAAGTTTTTTTGAAAAGAAAACTTGTCCGTCATATTCAACGATTTTATCGTTATATCGATCTTTATGATCAAATGTATCAATATAGAAGGTTGCAAAATCTCGATCTTCAATAGTAATTACTTCTTTAGTAACATCGTAAGGAAGAGGTTCTTCAAATGCATCAAAAGCTTTCATATCTTCATTCATAATCATATATTGAGCATTTGAATTAATCATCTTTAAAGCACTTTTAAATGGCTCTATTTGTTTTGAAGCATCATTGCATTTAGTAAATACCACCACTTGACTCTTTTTAATAATATCAACAAATTTTTGTCTCATATTAGTGAAATATGTACTAAAAGTAGAAGCGTCGATAAAATAGATAACTTGAAGTATTTCTAATTCACGAGGAAATTGTAAAGATGAAAGTTCCCACATTCCATTCATTTCGATGACTACCCGATCAGGGCGATATTTGTTTAACATCTCACCAACTACTTTGTAATCAAAAGAGCCTTCACCAGAGAAATATTCTACATCGGTATGATATTTATCTTTTAATTCTTTAAGGTCATATTCAATTTCACCCTCTTCGCAAACTAAAATTAAAGTGGATCCATCAAACCCATCAGATTTAATCGTATCGATAATGAAAGTGGTCTTTCCTGAATCAAGAAACCCATCGATAAAAAATACAGGTATTTTATTCATATTACTTTACCATTTCATTAAAGGTATTCTCAATTTTTTTAGTGTCGATTTTTGAGCCGATTACCACAATTCTTCCAGTAAAATCTGGATTGCCTAAACGAATTGAATAATCACCTGCAACATAATCAAAGTAATACCATTTAGAATCATCTTTAGCCTTTAAAATACCTTTGCTTCTTAAAATGATACCATCGTTACTAGATTTTAAATATTCTAGGAAATTTTTAAGTTCATCACGAGAAATTGATTTAGCGCTTTCCATTCCCCAAGAAACAAATACTTCGTCAGCGTGATGGTGGTGATCATGATCGTGGTGATGTTCGTGACAGCAACATTCTTCGTCGTGGTCATGGTGATGGTCATGATGTTCGTGACAGCAACATTCTTCTTCGTCATGATCGTGATGGTGGTCATGATGCTCATGGCAACAACATTCTTCGTCTTCTTCATCGTGGTGGTGATGGTGGTGATCATGATGATGTTCATGGCAACAGCATTCTTCATCTTCGTCATGGTGATGGTCATGATGTTCGCGACAGCAACATTCTCCGTTGTCTTCTTCATCATGATGATGAGATTCTTCATGTGCTTTTAATAATTCTTCAACCATTTCATCTTTTAATGATGATTGATTTTCTAAGACTTTCAAGAGATCTTCAGGATCTAAATCTTCGATATTTGTAGTAATTACATTTGCTTTAGGATTGATCGTTTTTACTATTTGCAAAGATTCTTGAAGTTTTTCTTCATTGACCATGTCGGCTTTGGAAATAACTATGGAATGAGCATATTCTATTTGATTGTGCAAGAATTCTCCAAAATTATTTAATTGGATTTTTACTTTCTTTGCATCGACAACGCAACAAAGAATATTAACTTCTAATTCTTCTTCAACTGTTCCAATCGCTTTAATGATATCTGATAGTTTACCTACTCCAGAAGGTTCAATAATTACTCTTTCTGGATGATAAGTTTCAATTACTTCTTTCATAGAAGTAGCAAAATCACCAACAAGAGAACAACAAATACAACCAGAATTAATTTCCTTAATTTTAACTCCTGACTCTTTTAGGAAAGACCCGTCAATTCCAATTTCTCCAAATTCATTCTCAATTAAAACCACTTTTTCATTTTTAATTGAACTTTGAAATAATTTTTTTATTAATGTAGTTTTACCAGCGCCAAGAAATCCGCTGATTAAATCAATTTTTACCATTTTTACAACCTCTTTTCGTTTATAGTTTACCACTAAAAGAATAAATATTCATCATTTTAAATAAATTTAAAATGCGATTTAAAAAGCTGTAGATAATCTACAGCTAAATTAATTATCAATATAGCGTTTTAAGAATTCTCTTGTTCTTTCTTCTTTTGGATTTTCAAATATCTCTTTAGGAGTTCCTTCTTCAACGATGACTCCTTTATCCATAAAGACAACTCGATTAGCTACTTCTTTAGCAAATCCCATCTCGTGAGTTACCACAACCATCGTCATTCCTTCTTCGGCTAGAGACTTCATGACTGAAAGAACTTCTCCAACCATCTCTGGATCTAAAGCGGAAGTTGGTTCATCAAATAGAATTAAATCTGGATTCATGCATAAAGCTCTAGCGATAGCTACCCTTTGTTTTTGACCACCAGAAATTTGATTTACTCGATAATCTTTTCTTTCAATCATTCCGACCCTAGTTAAGTTAGAAATAGCGATTTTTTCTGCTTCTTCTTTACTTCTTTTTAATACTTTTCTTTGAGTTAATACGCAGTTTCCAAGAACGGTGTAGTTATTAAATAAATTAAATTGTTGGAAAACCATCGTCATTTTTGCTCTGACATTATCAAGATCAGTTCTCTTATCCATAATGTTCTTTCCTTCAAATTCGATAGTCCCACTAGTTGGGGTTTCAAGTAGATTCATGCATCTAAGTAAAGTAGACTTTCCACTTCCAGAAGAACCGATGATGCAAACCACCTCTCCTTTATGAATATCTAAGGAGATATCTTTTAAAACAACTAAATCAGAAAAACACTTTTTTAAATTTTTAATTGAGACGATTGTTTCACACATTATTCTACCTCCACGATTGGTTTATCTTTTTTAAATGGATTCCATTGAATTTTTCTTCCATCTAGCTTTGCGTTGATGATTCTTACAATAAATGTAGCAAATAAAGTAAGAATTAAATAGATAACTGCGATGATGATGTATCCTTCTACTTTAAAGTAATTCTTATTTGTAGCGATGGAAACTGAAGCATATAATTCAGTTAATCCAATGACGTTAAGAACTGATGAGTCTTTTACGTTTACAATATATTCATTTAGAATGGTTGGTAAAGCATTTCTTAATGCTTGAGGCATTACTACAAATACCATAGTTTTAAAATATGACATACCTAGAGCCCTAGATGCTTCTTCTTGTCCATTATCCACTCCATTTAATCCAGAACGAATTATCTCTGACATGTAGGCTCCAGTGTTGATGGTGATAACGAATAACCCACATAGAAAATATCCATTAAAAATCCAAACGCTAGGTACTTCTATCCAATTGATTCCAAGAGAAGCAGAGCCAAAGAAGATGATCATCGCTTGAACCATCATTGGGGTTCCTCTGAAGAAATTTACGTAAACTGACGCAAATCCTTTAGCGAATCCTTTGATGCATTTTACTACTTTATTATCAGTATCTTTTATCACTAAATTTCTAAGAAGAGCGACAAATACACCGATAATTAAACCCACTAAAGTGCCAACGATGGCAAGAATTAAAGTCGCAGCTACTCCTCTAAGAAAGGTGTTGCCATAATCTTTTAATAAGATGCCTATTTTTTCAAATGACGACATTTCTATTTACTTCCTTTAACAATTGCATTGGCAACTGGTAGTTCTGCAGTCATAGCATCTGCAAGATTATTTTGAACTGCCATTGCACAAGTTGCAAATGTATCTAATGCATTTAAGTGTCTTACTCCATATGCGCTTACCCAATCTTCAATTACATCATCAGTTACTGTAGAGATTTGAGAAATGATTTTTGCTCCATTAAAATCATTTAATGAAGTAGCAGATGCATATTTTGAATCTTTTTTAACAATTAATACTAATTCAGAAACATAGTATTCATCAGAAAAATCAATTGATTGTCTTCTATCTTCCGTATCAGTCATACCAGCGATAACTGCATTGATGGTTCCAGTTTGTAAAGCAGGAATTAATGCATCCCAGTCTAGTTTGACGATTTCTAAACGATAATTCATCGTATAAGCTAAATATCTAGCTACTTGAATATCGTATCCATCTGCAAAATCACTAGATCCTTTAATTGGGTAGGTATAATCGTTAGCTTTTGTTTCAGTCCAGTTAAATGGAGCATAATCACATTCTAGACCAACTCTTAAAACTGGTAATGAACTATCTGTTGGAACAACATAAGGCGTACTAGCAGTTGAAGAAGTATCACCGCTAGAACGATCGGTAGCTTCAATCATTAGTGTATTTCTAGTTTCAGTTGATAAAGACGCTAATGCGCTATTTAATGCAGTTTGTAGTTCAGCATTTCCTTTTTTAATTCCAATTGAAACTCCTAAATCTTTTTGTGAATCCCCTAAAATAGTTTGGTCGAAGTGAACGATTGTTAGTTCTTTGCTTCCACCATCTACACTAGTAGTGTTACTTCCTTCATTATTACCACCGCAAGATGATAATCCTAATGCTACTAGTCCTATTACTAGAATGTTTAATACTTTTTTCATAATTTTCTTCTCCTTTTTCGATTAAACTATGAAATAAAAAAAGCGCCATGAAGTGGCGCATTCAAATTCATAAATCTATGACCGTTAGCGCCTCTGCTAAAATAAGCAGGAGTGTTATAGGTATTTCCTATAACCCCACGAGTAACGTATGCCTACGTTATCGTTCGGCGATGATTACCTTTCAACTACTTCATCGAATGCCTTCTTAGTAGTGTACTCTGATGCATCGCTGCCTCTATCTTCTTTTATTTCGGTACTATTCTAACAATCAAAGAAAATCATTTCAACTATTTTTTCAAAATTTTCAGAATTTTACATTTGTTTCATCTTTTAATTCCATGGGGTAGGTATTCCATCAACATATCTCCAATAACCACCCGTCATTAAGATTTAACACCACAAAATTTTGTATTTGAAAATATTTTTAGGTAGTTATATTATTTTCGGAGGTTTTATGGTCTATTTGAAAAAATCTACTCCTTCTCAAAAAGGAATGTATTTACAAATTTATATTAATTATTATGATTCTAGTACTAAAAAAATTACAAAGCCTTAGGGTATGTTTCTGATTTACAAGCCAAAGGAATTGTAGATCCAATTTCTTACTATCAAGAAGAAGTTAGTAAATTAAATGCTTCTTTAAATAATAATAAAAAGAAGCAAATTGGTGATACTTCTTCTAGTAAATTTGCTGGTCACTTTTTAGTTAAAGCGATGTTTGATTATCTTGATATAGATAAAATTATGAATATTATGTCTTCTAACTTTAAATCACTATAAAAATGGTATAAATAATATCGTTATGTCTGGATTTTAAATTGCATATAACAATTCCAAATGCTATATAAAAAGTATTACAAACGAATATGTTAATTTATTATTAATGGTATATAAAATGAAAAAAATAAAAAAACACTACCCTTAATCGCTATTTAACGGTATAATTATGTCGAAAGAAGATGAGATTATGAAAAATAAAATATATCCTAGAGAGAAATATTTATCAAAAATAAGACCATTTTATGATAGCGATATTGTTAAAGTAATCACAGGTATTAGAAGATCCGGTAAATCTTTTATTCTAAAATCAGTTATCAAGGAATTAGAATCAAGGAATCTATCAAATAGAATTATATATTTGCCACTTGATAAAAGAGGATTCAAAAATATTACTACACCAGAACAATTAGAAGATAAAATTGAAGAGCAAATAAAAGATTCAGACATGTATTATCTAATCATCGATGAAGTACAAAACGTTAAAGGGTTTGAAAAGGTGATACTCCAATATGAAGAGGAAGGCTATTCTATTTTCTTAACTGGATCTAATTCATATCTTTTAAGTGATGAAATATCAACTAAATTGACAGGAAGATATATTTCTTTTGAGACTTATCCATTAGATTTTTCTGAGTATCTTGAAATGAAAAAATTTTTTAAAAAGAAAATTAATGACAATATTTACGAAGAATTTAATTCTTATATTATTGAAGGTGGATTTCCTAAGGCCATTGAGTTTGATGATTTAAGTTCCAAACAATTATATACAAAGGAGATAATTAAAGAAATCATTAATAAAGATGTAAAAACTAGAAATAAAATTAAAAATAAGGCTCTATTCGAAAGAGTACAATCATATATCATTAATAATTACACATCACCTTTTTCTCTTAAAGTCTTTTATAATTCTTTAGTAGATGCAGGAATTAATGTAAAACTCACAACAATTAAAAACTATATAGAGATATTAAAGAAAGCCAAAATAGTATATGAGTGTAATAGATTTGATTTGAAATCAAAAAAATCATTATTGAGAGATCAAAAATATTATCTAGCAGATATGGCATTATACTTTTCAACGAATGTTGATAATAATTTAAATTATGGTCCATCATTAGAAAACATTGTTTATTTATACCTTGTTAGTAATGGATATCAAGTAAGTGTGGGAAGAATAGGTAATTTTGAATGTGATTTCATCGTTAGAAAACAAAATGGAGACTACGCATATATCCAAGTGGCATATACAATAACGGGGAATGAAAAGGTTAAAGAAAGAGAGTATAGGCCTTTTAGAGAAATAAGAGATGGTTATCCTAGATATATCATTTCACTTGATGTGTTAAGGGATCAACAAGAAGGAGTCCATCATATAAATGCAATTGATTTATTCCTTGGAAAGGTAATTATTTAATATGGAAAAGTGGGATTCATAAAATAAAACATTAACTATTATTCCTAATATGGAATTAGATAAAATCAAAATATACCCGGTGGTGTTTTTCGTCTTGTTGGAAAATTATTGTAAAGCATATCGATGAAAATGGTCTCTATTCTTATTAATTCTAATAAAAAAATAATAAATTATGGTGTAGATTATGAAATATCCACAGCAAATCTTATTACAAAATAACAAACTTGAGCTATTAACTCTTGGATGAGGTTTTCTTTTATCCTAAATTAGTTTAATTCATTACGTGGTCATCTTAGTATAAAATCTATTTATTTTTTATTTCATCCCAGTATTTTTTTGTAGCGTTTTCTATCTTATTGTCCTGATAGATATAGAATGTTTCCTTTTTGATATCATCAGGAAGAAATTGTTGCTTGACATAGTGATTTGGATAATCGTGAGAATATTTATATCCTTCTCCATGGCCTAGCTCTTTACTACCTTGGTAATGAGTATCTAATAATGAAGTTGGAATCTTATTTCCTTTACCTTCTTTTACTAATTCTAACGCTTTATCTATAGCGCAGACAGCTGAATTAGATTTAGGGCAAGTAGCAAGGAAAATAACCGCTTCACTTAATGGAATTCTTCCTTCTGGTAGACCAAGTTGCATCGCTGAATCTACAAGAGATTTAACAATAACGCTAGCTAAAGGGTAAGCTAAGCCAATATCTTCACTAGCGATAACTAATAGCCTTCTACAAGGTGAAATTAAATCTCCCGCCTCTAATAGTTTAGCTAAATAAAATACTCCCGCATCAGGATCAGATCCTCTAATAGATTTTTGAAAAGCGGAAAGAAGATCGTAATGTTCATCGCCATCTCTATCGTAACGCATCGCACTTCTTTGACCGATTTGTCTAGCTTCATTCATCGTGAAAAAGTAAGTTTGATCGTAATGATTAGAAATATTAAACATTAGTTCGATAGAATTGATTGCCTTTCTACAATCTCCTCCACAAATGGTAGATAGATATTTGATTACCCCTTCTTCGATATCTACTTTTTGATTTAGTTTATTGGCCATGATTTGAATTGCTCTAATAATAGCTTTTTCAATATCGTATGGTTTAACTGGTTTAAACTCAAAAATAGTTGAACGAGATAAAAGAGCGTTATATATGTAAAAATAAGGGTTTTCTGTGGTTGAAGCGATTAAGGTGATATCTCCATTTTCAATATATTCTAATAATAATTGCTGTTGCTTTTTAGAAAAATATTGAATCTCGTCGATGTAAATTAAGATTCCTTTTTGATTTTCTAATGAGCCAATCTTAGAAATAATATCTTTGATATCGTTTGACGAAGCGCTGGTGGCGTTGATTTTATATAAAGACTTATCGCTCATTTTAGCAATAATTCCCGCAAGAGTGGTTTTTCCAGTTCCACTAGGCCCATAAAAAATCATATTTGGGATGTCATTTGACTCGATGATTCTTCGAAGAGGACTATTTTTTGATAATAAATGAGATTGACCGACAATATCATCTAGACTAGTAGGTCTAATTAAATCCGCTAAAGGTTGACTCATAGTTTTATTCTCCTATTAATTTGTTTTTTACTTTTTCTATTTGCTTTTTAGTTAAACCAATTGTAGTTAAGTAATTTTCAATCGAACCATAATTTTCAAAAAACAATTTTAAAAATCCTTCAATCGCTTCTTTTTTCGATTCCCCCATCGTTTCAGGAAAAGAAGGATTAAATGCTCTGACTTCATTAATTTTCTCTTCAATGAAGATTTCTGAAACTTCATAATCTTTTACGATGTCTTCTTGGCTAACTCCCGCTAAAAGAAGAAGAAGGCAACAAAGGACTCCAGTTCGATCTTTTCCTGCGGTACAATTGATGATAATGTTTTCTTCACATTCACTAATGATAGAAAAAATATTATAAAAATTATCATAATTACTAACCATCCTTAAATATAAATCCGACACATTTTCTCGAGTTAAGGTGATTTGGGATCCCTCAATAAAAGGAAAATTATAGTATTTAAATCTATTATCATCTTTTAGTTTAGAAGGATATCTTTCAGTGACAATCTCCGTTCTTAAGTCGATTGATACTTTTATATTATTCTCTAGTAAAAATAATTTATCTTCTTCATTAATGTAGTTTAAGGCATCGCTTCTTAAAAAGCGTAAATACTTAGTTTTACAATGATATTTAGTATCGTATCCACCTAAGTCTCTAGTATTCATCGTCAAATTAAAAAAGTATCTTTTCATAATTATTTATCCTTCTACAAAAAAGGAGTATTCAATAACTTCATGATAAGGATTATCTTGAGAAAAAACTCCATTTCTTTCTTTTTCTTGATGAATTCCATCTGGATGGAATTGACATTCTAAACAACATGCTGAGAGCAAGGAATAATCTACTCCATTAACGATAAATGGCTTATTGCTCTTACTATTAGAATAAAAAATAACGCATGGGTAAGTAGTTCTTACTTCAAGAGCGATTCCACTTTCTTTAGAATATAACTTTGCCGCAAGATAATCTAGTCCTGGTTTATCTAAAAAGTAAGGGTGATCATATCCGTTAGTTACTTGATGCAAACTTGCTTCATCAATATAATCTTTAATTAAGTGAGGGGTTCTAAAATCCATTTCCTTAGTTACAGGGACTATGTCTTCAACGATTAAATTCTTTGAAAGAGCTCCATATTTTGATGCAGCAATATAAAGCCTTTGCCCATTAGCGCAAATAAATGGATCTCCAGATAAATTAAAATAAGCGTGATTAGTTAAATTTAGCAATGTTTTGCAATCGCTTGTTGCATCATAAATTATTTGAATCTTATTTTCAAAATCAAAAATTCGATAGGTAACCTTGATGTTAACATTGCCAAAATATCCGCCCTCTTGGTCTTTGCTAAAATAAGTGAATATAACATCAAGATGATCTTTTAAAGAACTTACTTTATAAGTAAAATTCTTTCTATTTAATCCTTCTTTTCCTCCATGAAGGTTATCGGTATTAAAATTATTTTTATCAAGATGAGCAACTTTCCCATCGAGACTGAAAGTAGCATCTTTTATCCTACCACTAGTTCTACCGATAGTTTTTCCATGATAGACAAAATAAAATAAATCTTCATCTTCTGGGCATAAGGTCATCTCTTTTAATTTGCCATCTTTATCTTTTATTTTAATAGATTTAATACCGGCTCCAAAAGAAGATAATATTACTTCCATGTCAAAAGAATTCTTTACATAAATGTCATTATATAAAATTTCTTTAGCAGTTATCTTTTTTTCTCTTACTTCAAAAATCAATTTTCTCACCACTTTTATTTTAACTTAAAATCGATATTTTGTTTATTATTTTTTCCTTTTTCATATAAATAAATGTATTATGAACTAGCAAATTATTTTTTTCAAATTCAAGAGATGATAAAATATAAGAAATGGAGATGTCTTATGGATTTAGAGGATTTATTAAAAGATCTTAGTTATTATTCCATCTATCATCTTGGAAGGAGTAAGTTCGACCAAGTATATTTAGAAAATCTTCTTTTAGATGAGTTTAATTTATCTTGCCCATCAAATAAAGAAATTAACGTCAAAGAAATTAAAGAACTTAAAACCCCAGATAAATTTATTGATGAATTAAAAAATATAGGGATAAGTGAAACTAAAATCACTAAAATTTTTGCTTTATTAACTCCTAGTCCTTCTCAAGTAATCGATACATTTAATAATTATAGAAAAATCGATTCTACTTTAGCCCTTGACTATCTTTACAATTTACAAATAAAAAATAATTATATTAAAAAATCTTTCTTAGAAAAAAACATTCATTGGATTAATAAAATGAAAGACAATGAAATTGAAATTACTATTAATCTTTCTAAACCAGAAAAAAATAATTCAGATATCATAAAGAATCTTTTAAAAAAGGAAGAAAATAAATACCCTCAATGTAGTTTATGCATAGAAAACATGGGTTATCGTGGAGACGATAAAATCCCTCCAAGGCAAAATTTAAGAATCTTACCATTATCTTTAAATAATGAGGAATGGTTTTTACAATTTTCTCCTTATGGTTATTTTCAAGAACACGCGATAATAATTAATAAAGTTCATAAGCCAATGAGAATAACTAAATCCACTTTCTTTTGCTTATGCGACTTTGTCGATCAATTTGATTCTTACTTCATCGGTTCAAATTGCGATTTACCAATTGTCGGAGGATCAATTTTATCTCATGAACATTATCAAGGCGGAAAGTATACTATGCCCCTAATGAAAGCAAAAGATAGATATATATTTAAGACCAATAATAAAATTAAAGTGAGTTATTTAGATTGGTTTAATTCTTGTGTCAAAGTAGAATCTAAAGATAAAAAAATCCTTTGCGAAGCATTAGAAAAGATCAAAGAAGCTTGGTATTCTTATCAAAATGATCAACTAGATATCATTCCTTTTTCAAATGGGCAAAGACATAATGGCATAACCCCAATTATTAGGAAAGAAAACAAGACCTATATTGCTTATATTATTTTAAGAAATAATTATTGTAATAAAGAATTTCCTGAAGGAATCTTCCACGCTCATAAAGAATATCACAATATCAAGCATGAAGGAATTGGACTAATTGAAGCGATGGGTTATTTTATTCTACCAGGAAGATTGAAAAACGAATGTGAAGAAATCGAAAAACTATTAGAGAATAAAGAAATTGATTTACCTAAATATTACTTATCTCATAAGGAAATGAAAATTCATCATAATCTAATCAATAAACTAATTAATAACTATGGATTAGGGCTTAAAAAAGAGTTTACCCATCAACTATTAATTGATGAAATAAACTCGACTTGTGTAAATATTCTAAAAAATACCGCAGTTTTTAAAAATGATGAACGAGGGAATAAAGAAGCGATTAAATTTATCGAAAGTATAAAACTTTAGCCAAGAACTTCATCTAATAAGAGGTAATATTTTATTTGTTTCTCATCTTTTTTTAAATTTAGATTCTTAAATAGAAGATCTTCATCAAATTCTTTATAAGCTTTACCAAATACACCTAAAAAATTATATTTGATGCTACGATAAATAATTGCTATATCGTGATATCTATTGTCTATTCCAGTTAATCCTAAATCGATAAATCCAGCGATCTTATCGCCATTACAAATAATATTAGGTAGACATAAATCACCATGGCATAAAACTTTGTCTTTTGGTGGTTTGTTGTTTTCAAGATAACTAAATATCTCATCAAAAGAAGAAAAATCATCAACAATATTTTTATCGCAGTTTTTAAAATCAATTAATTCTTTTTTTATATGCATCTTTTCCAAAATCAATAATTGTTTTATAGGAATCTTGCAAATCCAAAGAAGAAATATCAACGTTCCAAAGTAATTTAAGAGCTTCAGAAGCAAGTTTAAATAATAAAGAAGGTTCCAAAACAGCATAATAAAACCTATAAAACTTTATAAAACTTCTTTTAGA
>CAMEOO010000031.1 GCA_945929875.1 uncultured Caryophanales bacterium | reverse complement strand
AAAAAATATTTTTAAATCCTAAATTTTGGGGTGTTAAATCCTAAAGACGGGATTTTATCAACATAATGTCAATAGTGTCAATTTTCTAAACATGTTTTCATTACAAAAAGTCTTTTTCTACTGAAATATTTTTTTTTATAAGAACTGATAATCTAGTTAACTATCAAAAAATAATATATAATCAAAATAGTTGAGGGATAATTATGGAATTAAGTTCAGTAGTACATTATATGAATGAATCATTTGCGTTCAAACTAGACAATCATCGCTATTTAATTAAATTAAGAACAAAGAGAGATGATTTTAAGAAAGTTTCTTTAAGATATGTTGAAAAATATTTAAGAGAGAGAAATGTCAAAGATCATCCGACATTTACTAAAGAGATGAAAAAAGTTGCTTCTACTTCTCTTTATGACTACTACGAAGTAGTAATTTCTGACGAATTTGAATTTTTTAATCAAAAAGTAAATATGATCGCCGTTAGGTATTATTTTATCCTTGAAGGAAAAGAAGGAGAAATAATATATTATGGCAACTATAAATATAATAAAAAAGAACCATATGAATCTATCGAGATGTTTAATCTTGTTATTCATCAGGCAGACATTTCATTTTTTAAGACTCCAGAATGGAGTAAAGGCGCGGTGTTTTATCAAATTTTTCCAGAAAGATTTGCTCCAACAGATGATAAGTATTCTTCCACTTGGAATGAAGTTCCTATGGGAATGAGAACTAGAACTAATGGAACCTTAAAAGGAATTTGCCAAAAAATACCTTACATTAAAGACCTAGGTGTTGATGCAATTTATCTCAATCCGATCTTCTTGTCGCAAACATCTCATCGTTACGATACTATCGACTATCTAAAAATTGATCCATTACTTGGGACCGATGACGACTTTAAAGAACTAGTTGACACTTGCCATAATAATGGAATTAAAGTAGTTTTAGATTTAGTATTTAATCATTCATCTACACAATTTTTTGCTTTCCAAGACTTATTAAAAAATCAAGAAAATTCAAAATATAAAAATTGGTATTTTGTTAAGCAATTCCCAGTTTCAATCAATTTCCCACCTAATTATTTAGGATTTTCCTTTGGACCATTTATGCCAAAATTAAATCCGGATAATCCAGAATGTCGAGAATATTTTTTAAACGTTACTAGACACTATTTAAATGATTTCCACGTCGATGGATATCGTCTTGACGTCGCTGATGAAGTTAGTCATAAATTTTGGAAAGAATTTAGAAAAGTAAGTAAAAGTATAAATCCAGATTGTTTAATTATGGGAGAAGTGTGGTATGATTCTACTCCTTATTTACGAGGGGATGAATTTGATTCGATCATGAATTATACAATTTATGATGGAATTAGAAACTTCTTAATCGGGAAGTTATCTTTAGATCAATTTATCGATATCGTCGAAAGAGAAAGAGGGGAAACTCCATTAAATTACTATCATAATAGCAACATTCTAGTTGGTTCTCACGACACTGATCGCATATATCATTTCTTAGGCTCAGACAAAGATAAATTTCTCATTGCAATGACTTTACTTTTATTCCTTCCAGGCTCACCATTAATCTATTATGGCGATGAAATTATGATGGATGGAGATAAAGATCCAGATTGTCGAAGAGGAATGATCTTTGATGAGAGTTTCAATCATGATATTAAAGAAATTATCAAAAATTTAATAAGAATCAAACATATTAAAGCTATAAAAGAAGGAGAAGTAAACACTTGTAAACTTCATGAAAAATCCCTAAAGATTCAAAGGATTTTAGATGGAGAAATCATCACTTTAATCGTCGCTTTTGAAAAAGAAAGTTTAATTGAATTAAAAGGAAAGCTAAATCTATTTAACAATGAAGTATTTTCTGGAACATTAGATCCTTTAAAGATACTAATTTATAAAGAATAAAAAAGGAGGAAACTCCTTTTTTTTATAACAAAAAAGAGGATTTTTACATCCTCTTATTAGATTATGACTAACCTTTTCTGTTGTAGTATTCAACAATGCTTGATTCGTCGATATCTTTTGCTAATTCATTACGTTCTGGAAGTCTAACAAATTTACCAGTTAAAGTTTCTTTGTTGATTTCAACATAACTTGGAACGATAGTTAATGATTCAAGAGATTCTTTAATTACTTTTAAAGATTTGCTTGATTCTTTAACGCTGATTTCATCACCTGGTTTACATGTGTAAGATGGAATATTTACTTTCTTACCATTTACTAAGATGTGACCGTGGTTGACTAATTGTCTTGCTGCTCTTCTAGTTCTACCTAGTCCAACACGATAAACTAAGTTATCGAGTCTTGATTCAAGTAATTGCATAAAAGCAGTACCAGTTACAACTCCTTTAATTTTTTTAGCTTGGAAGAACAAGTTGCTGAATTGTCTTTCGCTAACGCCATAAGTGAATCTCAATTTTTGTTTTTCAACTAATTGTTTACCATATTCTGATGGTTTTTTCTTTCTAGCGTTACCATGTTGACCTGGTCCATAAGGACGTTTAGCTAATTCTTTTCCAGTTTCAAGAGTTGAATATCCAAGTCTTCTTGATAATTTCCAAGATGGTCCTGTGTATCTTGACATGCTGTTTCTCCTTTCTTTGTATTTTACAAAGCAATAGAGTATAGATCCCATCACCCCGGGTGAACTATTTCGCCAAATCTTAGCAAGGTTACTTTTCTTGATAATTCATCAGACAGGCTGTATCTATATGCTAATTGCACATGCCTTACTATTTTATCTAATAAGGGTTTATCGTGTCAATAAATTTTTTTATTTATCGTAAATTTTACCTCTATTTTCTTATAGAAAATACTAAAGATAAAAAAAATATTATTATTATTTAGTAATTTATTGTATCATATACAATGTAGGTGAAAAAAATGAATCTTATTTTAGCGGTTAATTTAAAATCAAAAGAGAATTTATTATTCTTTATAATCATTATTTCAATTAGTTTTTTACTTTTAGTTATTGGCCTTTCTTTAATATATCTTTTTGTTATTAGAAGAAGTCGTCAAAGAAAAGTTGCAAAAGAACTAGAGAAAAGATATCGTCGTCTCCATACACTACTTGTGGAAGATATCGAACAATTTATCGCTCGACTAGAATATATTTCTAATCAAAATTTGGAGTATATTCAATATCATGAAAAATATGTGCAAATGTATCAAGAGATCTTGCAAGAAAATGATCGTAATTCTTACGTGGCAATCTCTGGATTAAATTCGACGATCAACGAAAAGAAGTATCATGGAATTAATAATTTAATCAATTCGACAAAAGTAATCGTCATCGAGTTTGATAAGAAGGTAGTTGAATTATATAACGAATTAAATAATTTACTTCAAAAAGATGAAGAATTCCATCAAGAAGAGATCAAACTTCAAAGGTTATATCGAGAAATAAAAGAAAAGTATACCATTCACGAAGGAGAATTAAAAATTATCCAAGGTTCCTTTACTAAATTTTTCTCTAAGATAGATCTCTTATTTAAAGAATGTGAAGAATTAACTTCGGCAGCGAGATATGAAGAATCAAACGAAAAGCTTCCTTTAATTGAAAAGGTTCTAACGGCTCTACAAGATTCTTTTGATAAGATACCAATTTATTGCGTAAGAATATCTAAGGTTATCCCTAAAAAAATGGAAGAAGTCAAGCAAAAGTATGATGAACTTGAAAAGCAAAATTATCCGCTTCATCATCTTAAAGTGATGTCAAAACTTGAAAACTATAAACAAGCTCTTGAAGATGCATTTAAAAAGATTTCCGACTTTGATTTTAAAGGTGTACAAGATATCTTAGATAGCATCGATCAAGATATCATGATGATTTTTAAATCTTTTGAAGAGGAAGAAAGCGCAAAAAAATATTTCGATGCAAATAGTGAACAAATGTATAATGCAACTTATGAACTTGAAAAGCAATTCATGAAAATTAAAAGAATTCTACCAAGTTATAAGGAAGTATATTTGATTAAAGATCACTATCTAGAAAAGATGGAAGAACTCGAAAAAGATATCGATAACGTCTCTCACATTAAAAGAGATTTAGATACCTTCATCCATTCTTCTACTAGACAACCTTTTTCCATCATCGTCTCTAAAATGAACGACATGGAAAATGAAATGGCAAGAATTCAAGAAATCATTAAAGATTTTAATCAATATTTATTATCTTTAAAGAAAGATTCAGAAGAAATCTATCAAAAGATTTGTACTTATTTTTTAAAGTTAAAAGATGTTCAATATGAAATTAGAGAAATGAATGTCCCAGCATATTCTGAAAGATTAAAAATTTCTTTTGATCGAGCTTACGCATATCTAGAGGATATTGGAGAAATTTTAAAAGCTCAACCAATCGATGTTCAAAATGCGGTGGATACTTTTAATTATGCGGAAGAATTAATTCTTCAACTATTAAAAGATGTTGAAGAAAATTCATCTCAAAGAAAATACGCTGAGGACTCAATCGTTTATGCAAATCAATATAGGCAAGGATTCTTAGATTGCAAATACGCTTTAAATAGCGCTGGTACTTCTTTCTTTGAAGGAGACTTTACTCGCACGATTGATGAAACTGTCGTCATTATTAAAAAAATGCGACCAAATATTAAATAGTTAGGCTTATTATTTAAGTCTATTATTTTTAAATGCATACTTTTTACTAGGAGGTAATTGAATGTGATTTATTTAGATCATGCTGCGACAAGTCCAGTTAATGAAGAAGTTTTAAATACTTTTATTTTAATTAATAAGAACTTTTTCGCAAATACTTCTTCTTCTCATAAATTAGGACTTGAAGTTAGCCTTCTAGAAAAGAAGGCTCGAGAGCAAATTGCTTCCTTGATGCGCGTGAAAGAAAAAGAAGTAATCTTTACAAGTGGAGCTACCGAATCAAATAACTTAGCGATTAAAGGGGTAGCATTAAAATATCAAAATCGAGGAAAACACTTAATTACCTCTTTAGGTGAACACGCCTCAGTATTAAATAGTTTTAAAGAACTTGAAAAAGATTATGGATTTAAAGTGACTTATTTACCTCTTAATGAAGAAGGTAAAATTAATCTAGCAGATTTAGAAAATAGCATGGACCAAGAAACGATTTTAGTTTCTCTTATGGCGGTTAATAATGAAGTTGGCTCAATTAACGACGTTGAGAAAATTGCTCAAATTGTCAAAAGATATCCTAAGGCTTTCCTTCATGTTGACGCCACTCAAGCCATTGGAAAAATTGATATTGACTATCAGGATGTCGACCTTATCAGCATGTCTGCACATAAGATCAATGGCTTTAAAGGATCAGGAGCTTTAATTAAAAAAGAAAAAGTCGATTTATTACCTCTACTTTCAGGAGGAGGTCAAGAATTTACTTATCGTTCAGGGACTACAAACTTTCCTTATGAAGTGTGCTTATCTAAAGCTTTAAGAATCGCTTTAGAAAATTTAAAAGTCCGCTATGAATATGTAAAATCATTAAATTCACTTTTAAGAGAAGAACTTAAAAAAATCCCAAATTTAGAATTTAATTCACCTCTTGATGCTAGTCCTTACATATTAAACTTTCACGTTGATAAAAAAGCTTCAGTCGTTAGCGAAGCCTTATCAAATAAAGAAATATACGTTTCGACTCAATCGGCTTGCTCTAGCAAAAAAACTAGTCTAAGTCACGTCTTAAAAGCGATGGGGAAAAATGATAAAATCAGTGAAGATTCAATTAGAGTTTCTCTTTCTTATTTAAATACGAAAGAAGAAATAATCAAATTTAGTAGTACGTTAAAAGAAATATTAAAAACCATAAAATAAGAAGGAGTATAAAATGGAAGTAAAAAAACTATTCAAAAAAGAATTTAAACAAGCATTAAAACAAATTAAAAAGTTTGATCACATCGTCGTCTTTAGACATCAAAGACCTGATTATGATGCTTTTGGAACTCAACTTGGCCTAGTAACTTGGCTAAAGGATTCTTTCCCTTATAAGACCATTCACTACGTCGGAAGCAATCATTCTACTTTTACAGGTAGAATATATCCACCGATGGAAGAAGTGGACGATAAATTTTTTGATGAAGATTTTTTAGGAATTGTCGTCGATACAGGAAATAGTCAAAGAATTGATGATGAAAGATATCAAAAAGCAAAGTTCCTCATTAAATTTGATCATCACCCAAATATCGAGCCATATGGAAATATCAATATCGTCGCTAATGAGCTTTCTTCTTGTAGCGAGCTAGTTGCCTCTTTTTGCTTAACATTTAAAAAGAAATATCCTTTATCTTTACTTTCTAGTAAATATTTCTATACTGGTATTGTTGGAGATACAGGTAGATTTTTATTCCCATCGACTGATAAGGATACTTTAAGGTTATCTGCAGAACTTCTTGAAACTGGACTTGTTCCAAGTTTTGGAGTTTACGATGTGATGTATGAAAAAGATATAGAGTCTTTAAATTTCCAACGATTTGTTCTTGACAATATGAAAGTATCAAAAAAAGGAGTCGCTTATTATATTCTTGAAGATAAGGATTTGAAAGAATTAAATATCGATAATGAAAGAGGTAAAGAACATTTATCTCTATTAAGCAATATTAGAAACATTCCAATTTGGTTTTGCGTCACGGAAATTAAAGAGAAAAATGAATATCGAGTATCTATTAGAAGTCAAAAGATCGATATTTCTCTAGTTGCTTCAAAATATCATGGTGGAGGTCATATCAATGCGTCAGGGGCAACGATCTATTCTCTTAGTGAAGTGAATAATTTAATAGAAGATTTAGAGGAATTAATTAAGTGAAGTATAAAAAATATTTAGACAAATTAGAATCGATCGAAGGAAAAACCTTTATTGTAACTGGGGCTAATAGTGGACTTGGCTATCAGACCACTTTAGATTTAGCTTATAAAAAAGCTAGAGTAATTATGGCTTGCCGCAATGTCGATAAAGCTCAACTTGCTAAAGAAAAAATCCTTTTAGAAGTAAAAGATGCAAAACTAGATATTTATCGTTACGATCAAGGAAATTTTAAAAGCATCGATAAATTTGTTAATGAAATAAATAATAACTTCTCTCACATCGATGGCTTAGTGTGCAATGCAGGAGTATATTATCCTAAAGCAAATTATAAAACTGCGGATGGATTTGAACTAACTTTTGGAACTAATTATCTAGGAACTTATTATCTATTAAAAAAGATTAACCCTTTACTTGAAAAGTCAAAAGCTAAAGTAGTCATCGTCACTTCTTTAACTGGAGCTTTTGCTAGTAAAAAAACAAAGATTAAAGATAATGAGAAATTAGGAAGAAATAAAATATATGGATATTCTAAATATTGTTTATCGCGCTTATGTTATGAGCTTGATCAAAAAAGTGAAAATGTTGAATATTTTTTAACTCATCCAGGAATTTGCCAAACTAATATTATCTCTAGCGATCAAACTGGACTTCCAAGCTTCATCTCTAAAGCGGGCCATTACTTCTTATATATCTTTGTTCATCACGCAAATAAGGCTTGCTTGACATCTCTATTAGCCTTAACCACTAAAGATAATCAAAAGAAGTTTATTAAGCCGCGCGGTCCATTTGCTATTTCTGGTTTACCAACTAGAAAGAAATTCCCAAAATATTCAAACAAAGAAGTGGTTGAGGAAACGGAAGAATACTTAAAAGGTAAACAAAAGAATTTATAATAATTAAATAATCATATATTTAATTATGAATGAAGAGACGATCAATCAAATTAAAAGATATAAATTGCAATTAATATTTCTATTTGTTACTATCGTCTCGTTAATTATTTCTATTTTAGTAATAAAATTACTTTTAGATGTCTCTTATAAAAAAGTAAGGTATCAAAGGGTAAAAGATCAAATAACTAGTAAATCAAGAATTGCTTCACTATTAATTTTATTATCGGTGTTTTATTTTGTTTACGATGCTTATTTGACATATAAGAATAATAGGACTAATGCCAATTTCAATTTTTTAATTGCCGCAAGTTTAGTGTTAATCGCGGCCCTTATTAGAACAATCAATCTTTTTAAAGATACTAATCAAGTACTAGAAGCGGAGGCCATCGTATAAGTGAAGGCAGTTGTCGTCAATTGTTATCAAGATAATTATTATTTATCTTCTTTAGATGAAATGATATCTTTACTAAATACTTTAGATATTGAAACTAAAGGAGTTTTTCAATGCGAAATAAAAACTATTTCAAGAGCTAATTATATTTCTAAAGGACTACTTGATGAAATCTTACTACAAGTATTATCTAAAAAAATCGATTTAGTAATCTTTAATAATGATTTGTCTTCTTTACAAGTAAGAAACATCACTAATTATTTAAATGTAGAAGTTTATGATCGAAGTATGGTCATCATCAAAATCTTTGAACTTAGAGCTAAAACCAAAGAAGCTAAACTACAAGTAGAAATTGCCTCATTAAAATATAATGCAGCAAGATTAGTGGAAAAAGATGCTGGTTATGATCAGATAAGCGCTAAAGGGAAAAATAAAGGCGAAGGAGAAAAAAAGATCGCTTTAAGAAAATATCAAATTAGAGAAGAGATTGCTAAAAAAGAAAAAGAATTAGAAAAGATTGAATTGAGTCGTTCAACTTTAAGAAAGAAAAGAGAAAATTCTTATCCTCTTGTTACCATATGTGGTTATACAAATGCTGGTAAATCGACTTTATTAAATAGATTGATAGAAATAACAGAAAATAATAAAAAAGAAATGACTCTTCAAGAAGATAAACTCTTTGCCACTTTAGATACAAAAACTAGATTGATCAAATACCAAGGATATTTTCCATTTTTAATAACTGATACAGTGGGCTTTATATCTAATCTTCCAACTTTTTTAATTGATTCATTTAGATCTACTTTAGAGGAAATTGAAAATGCTGATTTAATTATTGAAGTATTAGATGCTTCAAGTGAAAATTTACTAGTAGAACAAGAAGTTAACGAAAAAGTCATTTCTAGTCTCAGTGAAGCAAAAGTGATTAAACTTTATAATAAAATCGATAAATTAGACTCGATTTATCCACTTGTGGATGAAGATGAATTATTAGTGAGTCTTAACGATAAAGAGTATATTTCTTCAATTTTAGAACTAATCGATAAAAATCTAAATAAGTATTACTATGAAACAACTTTATATATCCCTTATGAAGATATCGATGTCTTCTATGAAATAAAAAATAGTCAATGTTTAGTTGACTATTTAGAAACTGAAAAGGGGTTAATTGGTAATTTTAAAATTTTAAAATCAAGTTTTAAGAAATATTCTAAATATTTACATAGCTTTTAGATAATCTTGATATAAACTCATTATTTGATTAGCTACTTGCTCTATTGTTAGATTATCGGTATTTATTTGATAATTATAAAAAGGTAATCTTTCTTTTGAAAAAGAGAAGCGATCATTTTCAATTCTTTTTTTAATATCTTCTTCTTTATCTTTACGATAACGCATGCGATCGACTCGTTTTTCTTCTTCCGCGGACAAATAGAAAACGCAAATGCTTTTATCGTTTAATTTTAAGAAGTTTTTTACTCCTTCTGGCTCTAAGATGACTAGTTTATCCTTACCTACTTCACTTTTTAAGCACCCGTAATAATTATTGTTATACAAAGTCGTTTCCACGAATTGATCTTCTTCTTTCATTTTTAAAAAATCTTCTTTAGAAGTAAAATAGTAATCGATTTTATCAACTTCGCCAACTCTTTTTTCTCTAGTAGTATTGGTTATTGCCTTTTTGATATTAAAATGAAGGCTAAGATATTTACCAACTTCAGTTTTTCCACATGCGCTAGGACCACATAAAATAATCATATTATCACCTAGGACTATTTTAGATTATCTAAACCTAAGTGTAAATAAGAGAGAATTATTATTTTGTTTTTATCGAGTAGAAGATATATCTAAAGATAAAATATTGTTAGAAGGAGATCTTTATTGTAAAATTAAGAAGGTGATGAAAGTGAAAGTGGTAGTTATAGGAGGAGGACCTTGTGGTATATTTTCCTCTATTTGCATTAAAAAGAATCATCCTGATACTCAGGTAGTTTTACTTGAAAAAGATCATCAAATTGCTTCAAGAATCAAAATTTCTGGAAATGGAAGATGCAATTTTATTTCTAAGAATCTAGAGGAAAGTAAATATTCTTCTAGCTTTGTTAGTCACATCATTAAATATCAAAAAGAAGTACTAGAACTTTTTGAAGAAAGTGGTCTAAGCTATTATTTTGACGATGAAAATAGAGGTTATCCAACTAGTGAAAGTTCTTTAACTATCATTCAAGCTTTGAATTTTCTTTTAAATAAATATAAAGTGGAAGTTAAAACTGATTATCTAGTAACTTCTATTGTTCAAAAAGAAGATAAAATCATGATTAATGATTTGTTACCTTGTGACAAAGTGGTCGTTTGTATTGGAGGTATCTCTTATTTAAATGAAAGATTAAATTATAATAGAATCATCTCTTCATTAGATGTAAAAACTACTCCTTTATCTCCTTCTTTAGCCCCAATAAGCGTTTCTAGTTTCCCTAAAGATTTAGAAAATAAAAAAGTAAAATGTAAAGTTAAACTTCTGGAAAAAGGAAAAACTATATTTTTAGAAGAAGGAGAAGTCTTATTTAAAAAAGATGGATTATCAGGGATAGTGATCTTTAATCTTTCTAGCATTTTAGCTAGAAGGCATTTAAAAGATTATTCTCCTTTTGAAGTATCTTTAGATCTTTTACCTCACGTCGATGAAAAAAAACTAGCTTCTTTAATAAAAATTAATCCTAAATTAGATACGATATTTATTCCTCAACTTGCTTCTTACTTAAATACTTTTACTAATCCGTTAAAAACTATTAGAGACTTAAGATTTAAAATAAGAGGTATTTACGATTTTAAAAACTCGCAAGTTACTTCTGGAGGAATTAGTTTGGATCAAATAAATTTAGATTTAAGTTTAAAGAAGAATCCTAATATTTTTGTAGGAGGAGAACTAATCGATATCGATGGACAATGTGGGGGATATAATATTGGCTATTGTTTATGTTCTGGCTATTTAATTGGAAAGGAAATCATCAAATGAAGAAAAGACTTATTTTATTAGTTAGCTTAGTTCTTCCTTTATCTAGTTGCTCTTTAATTGGCTTTAATTCTATCGATAAAGTTAAAGTTAATATCGATAGCAATTTTTCTTTTTATTTAGATAAAATGAAGTCAACTTCTTTAGAAGAGTCGTATCAAAATTATTTATTCGCTGTAAAGGCATTAGATGAACAATATCAAAAAATAGATGACTTATTAGTTAATAAAAATGCTTATTCTTCTTCTATAAATAAATATAATGAAATCTCAGAAAAAGTGAATTTAGAATACTTTAAAAATCACGATGAATTCTTAATTACCTTAAAAGGAATATTACAAGATCCTTCATATTATTCTTATTATCAAGATAAAATAGATGATGCTTATTTTTATAAGAATTTAGATGAAAATAGTTTATTCTACACTAATTGTTACCAAGGGGCAAAGAATGTATCAAGCTATGTAGAAGCAGATAAATTAAAAGAAGTAACTTTAAATTTTGAAAATGGAACAATAAGCTATCAGGAAGCGATTAGTTCATTTTATAGTTTTTTAGATACGTATTCTATCATCTATAAAAATAACAATTTATATGATCTTTATTTAGATTTATATACAGATAAAGAGAATTATCCTCTTTCTAGCAATGTAAAAGATACTTATTCTTATTATTACCAAGCGATGAATAGCTTTATTGTTTCGATGTTAAATTCTTCTTATAAGAATTATTTTATAGGCGATTTTTCTTTGACTGAAGAAGATGTAATCTACTATCTTAGTTCAGATTCTCCTCAATTAGAAAACTTAAAAGCTCAAGAAGAAGAATTAGTCGATGAATTTTCCTTAAACTTTAATAAGAATAATTCTAAATACGATTATAAAAAGAATTATTTAGAATTATTAAAAGTAAGACAAAAAATTGCTAGAGAACTAGGCTATTCTAATTACTTAGAATACGTTTATGAAAGGGTGTATTATCGAGATTATTCATTAAGTGAAAGTTCTAAACTTTCAAGTAGCGTTTTAAATAATAATGAAATTTTATCTCTTTATAGGAAATATCTTTCTTCAATGAGTAATAAATATCTTAGTAGTAAAATATCAGAAAGCCAAATCTTTAGTTTTCTAAAGTGCGCTGATAATATTGTTTTAAAAGTAGACGAAGCATTATTAGAACTAAAGAATTATGGAAATTATAACTTTGAAGCCCGTAGCAATAAATATTCAGGCTCTTACGTAACTAATTTAGATAATAAAAATAAGAACTATTATATGTTTGTAAGCACAAATGGTAATATTATTGATCTTTCAACTATCAGCCATGAATTTGGCCATTACCTTGGCTTAACTAAGTGCGATCACACAAAAAAAGGGAATACTTTCAGCTTAGATGTTTGCGAGATTCATTCTCAAGGCTTAGAGTACTTGATGACTAATTATTATTCGAAGATATTAGATAGTAAAAGTTCACAAGCTCTTATCAATTATCAAAAATACGAGGCTTTATGGGCTCTAGTTTCTTCTAGTGCGATTAGTAGTTTTGAAGAATATGCCTACAGTCAAGATGCTCAAACTTTAACTATTTCTGATTTAGACATGATGTTTAATACTTTATCTAGTAACCTATATACTAACGGAATGACCTATACGGATATTCCTCACATCTATATTCAACCGGGATATTATATCTCTTATTTAGTTTCTCTTATTCCTAGTTTAGAGTTATATGCGATGGATTTAAATCAAGCAATCAAAGCTTATAACGTGATAATTGATTATGGAGAAACAAATTCATTAAGTTTTGTTTTAGAAAAAGCGGGTATTAAGTCTCCTTTTGAAGAAGGAGTTATTAATACGCTTATCGATAACTTAAAATAAAAAAGGCAAACGCCTTTTTTTATTCTTCTACTCTTTTAGTTCTCGCTTCAAATTTCTTTCTTTCAGCGGTATCGAGTATCTTTTTTCTCATTCTAATATTATTTGGGGTAATTTCCACAAGTTCATCGGTGTTGATATAATCTAGACATTGTTCAAGAGTCATTCTTCTTGGACTTTTTAATACTACGGTAGTATCTTTTGAAGAAGAACGTTGGTTAGTTAGATTTTTCTCTTTAACTGGAGAGACACTTAAATCCATGTCGTATTTATTTTCTCCAACAATCATTCCTTCATATACTTCACAGCCTGGCTCGATAAACATCGTTCCTCTTTCTTCAATATGTTGAATTGCATAAGGAGTAGCTTGACCTGAATCAGTAGAAACTAGAACGCCAATTTGTCTTTCTCCAACACTTAATTTTAATACTGGACGATATTCTTTAAAGGTGTGATTACAAATTCCATAGCCTTTAGTTAAGGTCATAAAGTTAGTCATAAAGCCTAATAGTCCTCGAGAAGGGATGACGTAATTTAATCGAACTTGATTACCTTCGTAGTTCATCGCTACTAAATCAGCACCTCTTGAACCTAAACTTTCCATAACGGCTCCATTAAATTCTTCAGGGCAATCGATTTGAACATCTTCATATGGTTCACATTTTTGTCCATCGATTTCTTTTATGATGACTTTTGGTTTACTAACCTCTAGTTCAAATCCTTCTCTTCTCATCGTTTCAATTAAAATTGATAAGTGAAGTTCACCTCTACCAGAGACGATCCAACTTTCGCTGTTTGGAATTCTTTCTACTCTTAAAGAAACATCTTTTTGCGTTTCTTTATATAGCCTTTCTTCGATTTTTCTCGCGGTGAGTAATTTTCCATCTTTTCCTGCGAAAGGAGAAGAGTTAGTTCCAAAGGTCATTTGAAGAGTAGGTTCATCAATTCTAAGTAATGGTAAAGGATCAATGACGTTTAATGTACAAATAGTTTCTCCAACATTTAAATCCGGTAATCCAGCAATTCCAACGATATCACCAGCATCAGCTTCTTCAACTTCTAATCTCTTTAAACCTAAGAAACCATATAATTTTTGAATTCTAAAGTTCTTGGTCGTTCCATCTAACCTACAGCAAGTTACCATATCGTTAACTCTAATTTTGCCTCTTTCAATTCTACCAATTCCAATCTTTCCTACATAATCGTTGTAATCTAGTAGAGCAGGTTGAAATTGTAATGGACTATCTACATCCATCTTTGGAGCAGGGATTTCACTTAAAATCGTATCAAATATAGGATCCATGCCTGGAGTTTGACTTTCAATTTCTGGTGAGTAAGAGGATGTTCCTTTTAACGCAGAGCAATATAGCGTTTTAAAATCTAGTAAGCTTTCATCAGCACCAAGTTCTAAAAATAAATCTAAAACTTCATCAACAACTCTAACAGGATCAGCATTTGGACGATCGATTTTATTAATTACTACAATTGGTTTAACATGAGCCTCTAAAGCTTTTTTTAAGACGAATCTAGTTTGAGGCATCGTTCCTTCTAAAGCATCGACTACAAGAAGTACTCCATCGACCATGTGCATGATTCTTTCAACTTCACCGCCAAAATCGGCGTGACCAGGAGTATCTAAAATATTAATTCTCGTTCCTTTATAATTAATCGCGGTAGTTTTCGCTAAAATGGTGATTCCTCTTTCTCTTTCAATATCGTTAGAATCCATCATTCTATCTGATGTTTCTTCGTTATCTCTAAAAGTTCCAGAATCTTTTAATAGTTGGTCGACTAAAGTGGTTTTACCATGGTCGACGTGAGCGATAATTGCAATGTTTCTAATGTCTTTCATCTTGTTTACCTCAATAAATATGATTTATCATATTTTTAACCGAAAATAATATTAGCATTATTGTTTTTACCAATAAATAAAAATATACAAAAAATATAAAAAAAGCGCCTAGAAAGCGCTTAATCTTATTGCTTATTGCTTGTCAATATCGATGATTTTTGGAAGAATCACTGGATTTTTACCGGTTTCTTTTCGAATATATCTTAAACAACGTTCCACTATTTTATCTTCTACTTGACTAGTGGAAGGATAATAGCCAGTGAGATAGATTCTAACTTGATCAAGGAAGATGTTGGTGATTTCTTTTAAGACATTCTCGCTATCTTTTAAGAAGACGAATCCTCTCATTTGAACATCTGGACCTCCGATGATCTCTTGCTTTAGGGAAGATACGCTTATCCCCATCACTACTACTCCATCGTTAGAAATCTTATTTCTTTCTTCGATGACGTTATTTCCAATGTTTCCAATATCGATTCCATCGATGAAGACATCTCCAGTAGGTATTTTAATTGAATAATCTACTTTAGCAACACCATTTTCAATACTTAATACCATACCATTATCTAAAACAAATACGTTAGAATAATTGTATTTTTGCAAGCTTAAAGCGACTCTACCATTTGTTAATAAAGCTTTGAAGTCTCCTTCAATTGGCATGTAGTATTTAGGTTGGAAGATGCTAATCATCGTTTTGATATCTTCTTCGCAAGCGTGAGGGGAATAGATATCTTTTCTTGATAGTTGAACTACTTGAACTCCAGTTTTATAGATTTCATCAAGAGCTTTAGTCGCTAAAATATCGGTGGAATAAACGCTAGGAGAAGCGAAGATAAAGCAATCATTTTCTTCAAAGGAAATTGGTTTTTTATCCATAGTTCCACTGGTAATTTGAATGATTTCATTAAATAGATATTCTCCAGTATGCATTACGATGATTACTGTATTTGAACGTTTGATGCGGTGAATGTTTTCGATTTGTTCAATTTTAGGTCTAGGACCTTCGATTAGATTGAACTCATTTACTAGTCCCATAACTTGAACTTCGTCGCTCTTTTTAGAGAAGATAACAGTTTTATTCAATTTAGCGCACAATTTTAATACTTCTAAGATATTAATATAATTTTGTGAATATAGTGAAATAAATATTCTTCCTTCTTGATCTTCAAAATACTTATTAATCTTACTAGTTATCTTATAGTTTGGTGAATTGTGACCAACTATATGAGCGTTTGTTGAATCGGATAAAACAAGTAGAACATCTTCTTTAACGTGACTTAAAACATTTTTAGTATCAAGCCTAAAGCAAGGATTAGATACTGACCAATCTAAGACGTAATTGGATGTATAGACGATCCTTCCTTGATCGGTATTGATGGCAAATCCAAAACAAAATGGCATCGAATGAGTGACTTGAACAAAATCAAACTTGATTCCTGAAATTATTTTAGAACAATTTCCTTCAACATAGTCAAATTGATAATTTACCTTTAATCCTAATCCTTTATCGGCAAGAAGAATCATTTTCGCGGTGAATCTTGTAGTCACTACCGGTGCAGGGCATTCGTTATAAATATAAGGTAAAGCCATCATCTTATCATCGTGAGCGTGAGTGATGATATAGGCTTTAATTTTCTTTTTATTTTCTTTTAAATAATCAAAATTAGGAATGATGAAGTCAACTCCAGGCATATGTTTGTCAGGATACTTAATACCGCAATCGAGAACAAATATCTTGTCATCGATTTCAACGATAAAAAGATTTTTACCACTTTCATCTAATCCCCCAAGAGCAAAACATTTAATTTTACTTGACATTTAATTATAACCTCTATTTCTATTTCATACTTATTTTAGCCATAATCTAGATATTTCTCAACACTTATTTTAGGTTTTTCAAAAGTCATATATACCTTATATAAATAGTTAAATTTTTATATAAAAATTGTCGATTATTTATTTTTAAATAAATGAATTTTGTTCTTTACATTTAATCTTTTCTCAAGTAAAATATTTATTGCTTATGGCGGTTGTGGTGAAGTGGTTAACACATCTGGCTGTGAACCAGACACTCGTCAGTTCGATTCTGATCAACCGCCCCAATTAAAAAATTATACGGAAATTTCCGTATTTTTTTTTG
>CAMEOO010000030.1 GCA_945929875.1 uncultured Caryophanales bacterium | reverse complement strand
TTAGTTTCTACAACTTCTTCTTTTACTTCTTCAGGCATATGACGATTCTTTAATAAGTAATCGATTTCTTCGCCATTTAACGTCTCAACTTCAAGTAAAGTTTCTGCGATTAATATCACATCATCTTTTCTAGCATTGATTATATCAATTGCTTTTTGATGGGCGTTATCAACAATTAATCTTACTTCTTTATCAATCTCATTAGCGACTGCGCCTGAGAACATTTTTTGATTAGAAGTATAATCTCTTCCTAAGAAAACATTACCGCCGTTAGATTCATATTGGATTGGCCCTAATGAAGACATACCATATTCAACAACCATCGCTCTAGCAATACGTGTCGCTCTTTCAATATCATTGCTTGCACCAGTAGAAATATCGTCGAAGAATACTTCTTCTGAAGATCTTCCACCTAGTAAGCCGACAATTTGAGCAATCAATTCTTCTTTAGTTAATAAGAAGCGATCATCTTCTGGAGTGGATAATACATATCCTCCCGCCATACCACGAGGAACGATAGTGACTTTTTGAACTACATCGCTTGCAGGTAAAGTTAATCCGATAATTGCATGTCCTGCTTCATGATAAGCTACTGTCTTTCTTTCTAGTTCATTTAAATGTTTAGATTTTTTAGCGGGTCCTGCAATTCTTCGATCGATAGCTTCATCAACTTCTTTAATAGAAATTGCTTTTTTACGATTTCTTACCGCAAGAATTGCCGCTTCATTTACTACGTTAGCTAGATCCGCACCAGAGAATCCTACAGTTCTCTTGGCCACATTCTTCCAATCGACTGAAGAATCGATTTTCTTATTTCTCGCATGGACTTTCAAGATTTGTTCTCTTCCGACTTTATCAGGTAAACTAACGGTGATTTGTCTATCGAAACGACCGGCTCTCATGAGGGCAGGATCAAGAATGTCTGATCTATTTGTCGCCGCCATGACGATTATTCCTTGATTGTCAGAGAAACCATCCATTTCAACTAGTAATTGGTTAAGGGTTTGTTCTCTTTCATCGTTTCCTCCACCAAGTCCTGCTCCTCTTTGACGACCGACTGCATCGATTTCATCAATGAAGATTAAACATGGCGCAGTTTGTTTGGCTTTTTTAAACATGTCTCTAACTCTACCAGCACCAACGCCGACAAACATTTCAACAAAGTCAGAACCTGAAATTGAATAGAAAGGAACGTGAGCTTCTCCAGCAACCGCCTTAGCCATTAAGGTTTTACCAGTTCCTGGGCTACCTACAAGTAATACACCCTTAGGTAACTTTGCCCCAAAACTAGCGTATTTAGTTGGATTTTTTAAATAATCGACTAATTCCATTAATTCTTGTTTTTCTTCATCGCAACCTGCTACGTCATCAAATCGAACTTCCGAGTTATCTTCTCTTCTAGCTCTTGATCGGTTGAAATCCATCGTTTGGCTATTAGATTTATTGATCGAAGCGCTCATTCTTGAAATCAAGAAGAACACTAGAACTAAACCACCGACAGATAGAAGAATGATTGGGAAATAGTCAGTCCAGAAATTAGATGCGTATGGATTGACAATATTCATGCTACATTGAGTCGATCCATAATATAAATCTGTGGAACCATCGATAGTTCTATTTTGGAAAATGTATGTTAATACTTCTAAGTTAGATTCTGTTTCAGTGATTCTAGCTTGGAAAGAATATAATCCATCTCTATTTGTATTTGGATTAGTAACGATAACTTTACCACTTATATCGACAAAGCCATCGTAATAAGTTAAACTAATCGATTTAATTCTCTCGTCCCATAAAACTGATCCTTTAGCTTTTTCTTCCGTTTTCGTTCCAGAAGCAATAATTTCTCCTTCACTATATTTAATTCCAGAGGAACTATTGGAATTGACTAAAACGATAACTAAAGTAATAATTCCAATAATGATAATATATGGCAATAAATAACTAAACCAAGAAGTTTTCTTTTTGTTATTCATCTTTTAACCTCCTTGTCACATCAATTATTTTTAATAATTAATGTGCAACTATTTTATCACAAACCTTAATTTATTTGCTATAAATTTTTGATTTATTGAACGATATAAAGGAATATAGACAATGTCGCCTTTGTTGTCTAGGATAACTGGATATTTTTTCCTTTGTTCAAGAGGGATTTTCTCATCGATTAAGATTCGATTCACCTTTTTGTAGATGCTACCAAACTTAACTACGTCTCCTTTTCTAACGTTTCTAATGGTTAATGGATAAGAATACGAATAGATATTTAAAGGAGAAGTATCGTTTCTTAGATCTACGCTAAATTCTTTTTCATCGACAAATCTAGGTTCATTTATAATATAAGCATAATCGTATTGGTTTATACTTTCACTGATTAAAAATTTATCATAAGACCTAATAAAGTAATATGGGGGATATAGTAAAATTCTCACATTTGGTTTAGAAGAAGAAATGATTTTCTTAATTTCGTAGATTCTAGAAAGAGATAGTTTTTTTGAAATAAAAGGAAGTTTTTCACTAATGAAAAGATATAAAAAGATATTTTGGCTTAGATCATCTAACATTTTGAAATCTTTAATTTCTTTTTCTTTTTTTAATAGTAATTCTTCCGCTTTTTTATAATGTTCTTCAAGTTTTTTATTTTGATTAGAAATCTCATTTAACAATTTTTCTTTTTGATCGATAGTCATTTTTTCAACTACTGCATGCCTTATTTTATTCCTGGTGTAATCATCTTTTAAGTTTGAAGAATCGATACTGTAAAACACTTGGTTTTTAATGCAATAATCTAGTAGAGATTTCTTAGTAAAAGATAAAAGTGGGCGTATTACTTTCATCGAATAAATATCGTTTTCTTCTTTAATTCCATAATAGCTAACGATGTTGTGTCTTTTCTTCTGCATTAAGTAGGTTTCTAATAAATCGTCTTCATTATGAGCGATAAATAATCCTCCCGCCTTATAAAAATCATATTGTTCTTTAAAGAATTTATATCTAACTTCCCTAGCCCAAGCTTGGAAATTTCCTTCTACTTTTAAAGATGAAGTGTCTAGCACGTGCATAGGGATATTTCTTTCTCTTGCGTATTTATAAATTTCTTCTTGTTCGTAGTTTGATTCTTTTCTTTTATGATAATTAACGTGACAAATTACTAAATCATACCCTTGTAAATAAAGCATATTTAAAAGAGCCATGGAATCTGGTCCTCCCGATACTCCAATCAAATACTTTTTATCTTTAGGATAAGAAAAAATATTCATAAATCAATCACCAAAAAAGATTATAAAATAAAGTAATTAAGATTTCACTAAATTAACTTTAACTACGATTAATGTTTTATCGTCTTCAACATTAAATACATCTAAATCATCATATAATTTTTTAGTATAAACATCTAAGTGATATTGATTATGATAATCGATAGATTTATTAATTATTTCTTTAACCTCATCGCTAAATCCATCTGTTAAAAAGATAAAGTAATCATTATCTTGAAGAATAACTTCTTCTTTAAAAATATCTAATTTATCGATTATTCCAAGAGGTGGAAACACCTTATTAAACATAATCATTTTTTCGTCTCTAAGAAGAAAAGAAGAAAAAGAACCTGCTTTATATAACTTTAAAACGCCTTTTTCTAAATCAAAAAGAGCAAGATCTAATGTGGCAAATATTTCATCTGCAGTTTTAGTTTTTAAAATTAGATTTATATCTTGAATAATTTTATTCTCATCATCATTTAAAGAATAACTTGCAGTAAATAATTCTATTAAATAAGAAGAAATTTGAGAAGAAATCTTACTATGACCCATCCCATCACTTAATAGAAGAAGGGTTTTATTGTTCTTGTTGATAAAAAGATAAGAGTCGCCATTATCTTTAGAAAAAGAAGAAGTTAACGCTTCATAATCTAATGTAAATTTGTTTTCTTTTTCATTTGTAGACTTCTTTCCAAAATTATCTATAGGAGTAAGCAAAGTATCTACTTGACGAGAAAATAGTTCTTTATTCACTTTTTTGTTTTCTTGTTGATTTAATTGATAAAGGTAACTCTTATTTGCCATCTGAAATCTTTTGATTAATTTATATGGGTAATAACAATTATTTAATACTAGATTTTTTTCTTCTTTAGACATTGAAGAAACTAAGTACTTATCAAAATCATTTTTTAAAGAACAAGATGATTCATTTTGGCATTTACTACATAAAGATAGATTTACATTATCAAGTAATTCAGATTTGATGTTCTTCTCTTGAATAGGATCTTTTTTTAATAAGTGCAAATAGTCATTCATCTTTTGGATATCTAAGTTCACATTGGCAAGTTTTGCTTGATATTTATATATATCATCATTACTCACATAATTATCCACTAAAAAAGCAAAGAAAGATTTAGGTAATATAAATACGATAAGAACACATATAAAATTTAAATAAAAAGATAAATCTTTATAAAAAAAAGAATATTTTACCGCGAATAAACTTGAGCTTATTATCAAAAAGATAAGTGGTGAATATTTTTTATTTATCATACTTAAAGAAATTGCTAAAAGATAGATTAATAAAAAATCTAAAGAGATATAAAAAAAGAGATAATTATAGATAAATAAAAGAAACAAAGAAGAAAATACCACTTCTCTTTTATCTATTTTTATCATAATTAATGAGAGTAAAGAAATTAAAAAAACGTTGAAAACATTAATATTTAAAAATAAACTAAACATCCAAGAATAAGTTACTATTCTAAAGATATCATTTACTTTTTCTTGCTTGTTATTTATCTTATCTATCGATTTATTTAAAGATAAAGCAACGATAAAAGAAAGGGCAGAACTTACTAAAGCATTAATCACATTAACGTATGAAAACTCTATTGATAAATATCTAATAGATAATAGGATGACGCTTAATAATAATGGAAGCAATTTCTTATAATAGAAAGAAAAAGAAAAATAGTAAGTAAGTCGATCTATTAGAAGCATAAAAGCACTGACTATCAATAACTCTAAACCATAATTAAGACCGATGAGAAAACCAAATCCAACAAGAGAAATTAAAAAAGTATATTTATTTGAAGGTGAAAGAAGAAGGCTTGCCCAAATAGTAGAAAGAATAAAAGGATTAAATAAGAGGGCATTAGAAGAATATGCCATCAAAAAAGAAGTAATGCAAAGTGCCAATTTGATTGTAAATTTAGAAGTAAATAGATTTGTTTTTTTACCTTTAATAATTTGATCCATCTTCTTTCACCATTCTTACTATAAACTAAGAAAGGTGAAAAAAAAGTCGACTATCGTCAACTCTATTTATTTTGTGAAAAAAATTAATGGATCATTATCTGTATCGTCGTATAAGGCATAACCATCTTCGACGTAAACGCTGTAATATTCATCAAATTTATATACATCATATTGAGATTGTTTATTGTTATTATCAATCAAATTATCGCGAATATTAGTTAATTCTTGATTTTCTTTATATAGTTTGATTCCAAAGAAAGTACCAACTCCAAGAGAAATAATCCCAACAGCAAAAACACCTATACAAATAAAACTAATAATACGATTGATGATCTTTGGGGTAGCTTTCATCTTTATTTCTCCTTTGTATAAATATATTATCATAAAGAAATATTTTTTAGCATATTTTATCTTTTTTCTTTTTTTGTTTTTTATTATTTGCTTTGACTTTTCTTTTTTCTAGTTTCTTCATTTTTCTTTCTTGACGTATTTTTTTAATTTTATCTTCTTTAGAAACAACATATTTATCGATTTTTTCTTTGACTGGATCAAGTATTCTTTTGACTCCTTTTTGATAAAAAATTAAATATAATAATGCGCCTAAAATTAAACTTAAGGTGAAAAAGAAATTATAAATTCCAAAGGTGTATTCACAAAGAAAGAAATAATATCCAAAGGCAAAACCTAAAAAGTAGATAGTTTGAAAGATATACCAAATAAGCATAAGATATTTATGTTTTAATAAAGATTGAAATACTTGAAAGAAAAACAAGAAAAGACCACCTAGCATCAGTGATCCTAATACTCCTTGAAATTGCGAAAGTAAGTCCATTATTTAAAGAGTTTTGTAAAGAAACCTTCCTTTTTATCGCTCTTAGTTTTATTTAAATACGACAAAGAATCAATCGTTCCATAGATTGAAAGAAATCCTTTATCCATATCCATTGTTCCAAGAGATAAGTCAACTCCTTTAACATGTAAATATCCTTGCACCGTGTCGATGAGAAATTCTTTGTTATCGAAGCTATCTAGTTTCTTTACTCCTTCTATTTCACATACTTTACGATCCTTTATACAGATGTTATGGTTTGGTTTAAGTTCTACTTCTTCCATAAAAAATCCTCCCTTAATCACTATATGATTAGAGAGGATTTTTAATTACATTTTCATCAATAATTTCATACATTTGACTAGCGTTTTCTTTTCTAGGGTTAGTAAGAAGAGATAGCACTTTAATTCTCAATATTCGATCGCCTAAGGTTAATTCTATTTCATCTAGCTCTTTCACTTCACTAGAAGGTTTAGCCACCTTATCGTTTATTTTTACTAAACCGATATCGATAATATCTTTTGCGATCGTTCTTCTTTTTATAACTCTACTGATTTTTAAATATTTATCTAATCTCATTTTTTTAGCATCTCCGAAATAAATATAGCATAAGATTCAATTATTTGGGATACATTTTTAAGTAAATCTCCTTCATAAATATAAATAATAGCCCCAACAAATTTGCCATTTCTTCCTCTTATTGAAGAAATATAGGAAGTCGATTCTTCTAAAAAATTATCAATAAGTTTACATGAAGGTAAAGAATTTATTTTTTTAGCGATTCGACTTTTTAAATCGCTAGATATCTTGTCATTCTTTTTATAAGAAAAGCTTTTTTGTCCATAACTTGACAATATTTTTTCTTCATCGACGATCAATATCGTTCCTTGAAGGGCTTGATAGATAGAAAGAGCGATATTATCAAAAATATTGCTCATCCCCATTAACGAGTTACATTTACTAATTACAATTTGATTATTTTCATCAAGAGTTATCTCCACGTCGTCATTTTCAAAAATATTTAATTTCTTTCGAAAATGAATGGGTAAAACCACTCTACCTAGATTATCTATTCTTCTAATTACTCCAGTTTCTTTCATTACTTATCAATCCTTTTTCATTAGATATTATTTGAAACATTCATTCAATTATTCAAAAGAGTTATTTCTCTTTTCTACAGGTCTTATCGATAATTACTAATAATTGCTCTAGATTTTCTAGATAATTATTATCCTTTCTTAACTTAAGTTTAATTTGATTATCAGCAAAACTAAAAATGATGTTTGAAGATAAAGAAGCTAAATTGTTTAATAAATTAATACCTATCCTTTTTATTTCTGATGTAGTTTTAGATAGAAGAATTACGATTGAGTCTTTTTGTTCTTCTAATGAATCTATATAGATAGAAGAAGAGAGAATATCGATTTTTCTTTTTCGAAGTAAAAGCATCACTTCACTCGGAATTCTTCCATAGATATCCTGTATTTTATTTTTAAATACTTCTAGTTCTACAAGAGTCGATACATCTTGAATTTCTTGATAAATTTCTAGTTTATCTCCATCGGTTGCATAAAGTTTAGGAATGTATGCATTTAAAGCTAGATTACTGACTTTCACCTTTTCTTTTTCTTCGTGTTGTCCTTGTTTTTCTTTAATCACTTCGTTTAGAAGTTTGATATACATATCAATTCCTACCGTATCGATAAAGCCAGCTTGCTCTGGACCTAAAATGTCTCCCGCGCCTCGTATTGTTAAATCTCTTTGAGCAATTTTAAAGCCTGATCCTAATTCCGTGAAATCTTTAATTGCTTTCAATCTCTTTTTTGCGAAATCATTCATCTCTTTTTTCTCATCATACATTAAATATGCATAAGCGATTCGATTGGATCTTCCTACTCTCCCTTTAATTTGATAAAGTTGAGCAAGGCCAAAGTTTTCAGCGTTTTCAATTAGTATGGTGTTGACATTACTGATATCTAGGCCAGTTTCAATAATTGAGGTGCAGACTAAAACATCAATTTCTCCATTATAAAAACGATTCATGACTTGTTCAATGTCATCTTTATCCATCTTTCCGTGTACTACGTCAATAGTAATGTTTTTCACAAGTGAAGAGATTTTTCTCATCGTTGAATAAATCGTTGCGGTATTGTTGTGCAAATAATAAACTTGGCCTTTTCTAGCTAATTCTCTTTCGATAGCTTCTTTAATTAAACTATCATTTTTTGGACATACGTAAGTTTGAATAGGCATTCTATTTGAAGGAGGAGTTTGAAGTTGAGATAAACTTCTTATTCCAAGAAGCGACATTTGTAAAGTTCTTGGTATTGGGGTGGCAGTTAAAGTTAAGACATCGATATTTTGACTTACCTCTTTAATTCTTTCTTTATGTTCTACGCCAAAACGTTGCTCCTCATCAACAATCAATAATTTTAAATTAGGAATCTCAATATCTTTTGATAATAGACGATGGGTTCCAATTATTAGATGGATTTTTCCTTCTTTAATAAGTTTAATTTGTTCTTTTTGAATAGAATCGGGGACAAAGCGAGAAAATTGGGCAATTTTAACTCCATATAAGCTAAATCTTTCAACTGCTCTTTGATAATGCTGCCTACATAATAAAGTAGTAGGGCATAAAAGGGCTACTTGCCCTCCGCTTAAAATTGTTTTAAAAGCCGCGCGAAAAGCAACCTCAGTCTTACCAAAGCCGACATCTCCACATAATAAGCGATCCATTGGGTGAGATGACTGAAGATCTTTTTTGATTTCTTCCACCGCTTTTTCTTGATCATCAGTTAAAGCATAAGGAAAAGCATTTTCAAAACTTATTTGAAATTCGTCATCTTCTTTACAACTAAATCCTTCGATAGAATTTCTTTCCGCATAGAGTTTTATTAATCTATCTGCAAGATCATTTACTTTATTTTTTATCTTTTGTTTAGTTTTTTCCCATTCTTTTCCACCTATTTTATTTAATTTAGGAACCGCTCCTTCTTTAGATACATACTTTCTAACAAGTTTAAATTGTTCTAAAGGAACGTAAAGAATATCGCTTCCTAAATACTTTATCTTTAAGAAATCTTTATGAATTCCTTCTACTTCTAAATTGACGATCTCTTCAAATTGACCAATTCCACATTCTTCGTGAACTACATAATCTCCTGGAACTAATTCATCGTAAGATTTTAATACTTTTGCATTTTTATATCTTTTTAAAAATCTCGATACTTTTACTCGATAGCCATAGATCTCTCTTTTAGATAAAAAGACGAGGTTTTCTTTATATAACTCAAAACCTTCTATTAGATTAAACTTAACGAAAGATAAATTAGAAATAGGTTCTTGATTTGGTAAAATGATCTGATATTCAATTTCATATTCATCTAAATAATTTTTAAAACTATCAAATTGATCGTCTAAACAAATAACTACTTTCTTTCCACTTGCAATGTAATTCTTAATATTATCTAATGCTTGGAAGATATTTACCGCCACTTCAGAAATTCCTCTAAGAGGTAATTCTAAATCATTTGGACTTTCATAATTAGAATGAGTGTAGATAGGCTTATTACAATGAAATAAAACATCTGATAAGTCATCAAAAAAAGAATAATGTTTTAAAGCTTTTCCTACTTTAAAAAGTTCGCTAAAGTAGGCGTAAGCTTGACTATTTAAAAATTCTAAAGAGGAAAAACATCTTTCTTTGTCATAGCAAATTGTTAGATCAGGTTTAAAATAATCAAAAATATGAGTTTTAGTATCTTGAATAAGCGATAGATACTTATAAAAGTTATCGTTTAATCCGTTTTCTTGAATATCTTTTAATTCATTTTCAATTTGTTCTTCAAGAGAAAGATAATATTCTGGTAATAATTCGTTTTTATATTTTTTGACTTCATTTCTTAATACTTCATTCGTCTTTTTTATTTCTTCTTCGCTTAACAATATATCACTCGCGGGATAAATTGTAACTTTAGAGATTTCTTCTATCGACAATTGAGTGGATATATCAAAAAATCTAATTGATTCCACTTCATCGTCAAAGAATTCTATTCTAATTGGATCTTGCTTATCGATTAAGTAGATATCTAAAATATCTCCTCTTAAAGCATATTGAAGTTGGCCGTCGATCTTATTTACTCTCGTATAGCCTTGTCTAATTAAGTGATTGATAATTTCTTTTATATTATAACTTTTATTTTTTTCGATAGTTAAAATATTTGCCTTAAATAAATCTAGGCTAGGAAGAAACCTAGTTAAAGAAGCGCTGTGACAAATTAGAATTTTTGGTTCTTCCTTCAAACTTTCTTCCATTACGTAAAGTCGTTGTAAAAGCATCTCTTTTGAATATGCGTCGACATCTACTCTAAAGATCTCATCTTGAGGAAAGAATAGTAAATTATCATCTCCAACAAAATTAATCAAATGCTCATATACCTCTTGCGCAGAATATAAGTTTGGACAATTAACTAATATTCTCTGCCTCTTTTTATTAAATACACTTGTACAAATAAGGGCTAAAGATAAAGAGTCAGATACGACAAAATGCCCTTCTTTTTTCATAAAAGAAGAGATAAAATCACTATCTTCAATCTGTTTAAAAATCTTTAGCATATCTATTTTCTATTAAAGAAGTTCATCGCGTGATCAAATCCTTTTAAGATTATGTCATCAATAGCTTCACAAGCATTTTTGATCGCTTCATCAATTAATTTTTGTTGATCTTTAGATGGTTTTTCTAATACGTAATCAATTATTGAATATGGGGCTTTTCCAATACCAATTCGAATTCTTTTTATATTTTCACTACCTAAGTTTTCAATGATATTTTTTATTCCCTTATGACCACCAGATGAACCACTTGGTCGAAGTCTAATTTTCCCAGGTTCTAAATCTAAATCGTCGTAAATTACCACGATATCTTCAAGTTTAATCTTATAAAACTTGACAATCTCACTTACGCTTATTCCAGATAAGTTCATATATGTTTGAGGTTTTAAAAATATCACTTGTTGATTTAAATAAGTCGTTTTTAAAAATAATCCCTGAAAGGAATTTTTAATAATCGGTTCTTTTAAATGATGCTCACTAAAATAATCTAAGGTTGAAAAACCCATGTTATGTCTAGTTTTTTCATATTCTCTTCCTGGATTTCCAAGACCAACAAATAAAAGCATAGTTCCTCCTATTGCACGATTATTTTATCATAAGAGTTTTGATTTTTATAGCAAAACAAGATAGAAGTTAATCTATCTTGCTTTTGCTTATCTTTTTTCAAAACTTTCACATTTTGCCATGTCGTTGACATCGCCTACTTGTAGATTTACTCTTGAGCAACACCCTTGAGAGTTAGAAACGCACGACCTACACCTACAAAGTACTTCCTTATCGTGATGGTTGACAAAAAATTCTTCTTCTAATCCAACTTCCATATCGATAGGAGATCCATCTTGCTTGATGTCGAAACTATCGCAAAGAGCTTCGTCAGTTACTTCGATTGAATTTTTCATACACGCTTCGCAATAATTGTATTTACAATCAAATTCTCGGCATTTAATATGCGCCATAAAAATCACCTCAATGGGTATTATTCTCAATTTAAAACAAATTATTTATATCTTTTAATTTTGTTTTTTCTTTTCATATTAAATAAAAATTAATATACTATTAGAGTAATGAAAGGGACGACTTATGAAATCAAAGAAATTAAAAGAAGTATCCTTAACTGGCATTAAAGGTATGGCCATAGGCGTATCGATGATCATTCCTGGTCTTTCTGGAGGAACTCTCGCGGTATTAATGAATATCTACGATAAAATTCTAGAAGCCATCACAGGTATATTTAAGCATTTTAAAGAATCAATTTTTCTTTTATTACCATTATTGCTGGGTGCGGTGATTGGATTTGTCGGGTTAGTTTTTCCATTAAATTATGGCTTATCTCATTTTCCTTTAATTATTGTTTCTTTATTTGTTGGTTTTATTATTGGAGGCCTTCCTTCTTTATATAAAAAAGTTCAAGGAAAAGAGAATTGGCTAAGCATTATTATTGGATTAATTGCAATGGGGATAACCATTTCTTTATGTTTCATCAAAAACAATAATTCTATCGATATAAGAAATTTAAATGTCGGAACTTGGTTTTATTTGTTTCTATCTGGAGTTTTAGCTTCTATTGCTCTAGTAGCTCCTGGAATTTCTGGAAGTATGACTTTGATGGTTCTTGGAGTCTATGTTCATTTAATGGAAGTGTTAAAAGAAATATTGAGTTTCACGAATATTTGGAATAATTGTTTAATTATTCTTCCTATTGCCATTGGCTTAATCATTGGATTTATCTTTATGAGTTTCTTTATGAAATATATGTTAAAACACCATGAAACTTCTACTTATTTTGCTTTGATTGGATTCATTGTTGGCTCCATCGTTTCAATATATTACTTAACTATCACCGATGAACAATATCCTGTTAAATTTGATGCTTTAAATATTATTCTAAGTATCGTGGTTTTAGTATTTGGTTGCGTGTTAACGCTCTTAATAGAACACCTTGCAAATAAGCCAAAAAAAGAAGAGATAAATGAAATAAAGGAGTAAAATCATTATGTTTATTCAAAGTATCGACGAAGCAATATCTAAATGGATGTTAACTATCCACGACAATAGTTTCATCAATCAATTTTTTAAATTTTTCTCTTTATTAGGAGAAGGAGGGATAATTTGGATTATTTCCCTTTTAATTATCTTAATTGTTGTAATAATCAAAAAGAGAAAAGCTCCTGTGGTGCTTCTTTTTGGCGCGCTATTCTTGCTTTTAGGATGGCTATTTAACGATTATTGCTTAAAATTAATTGTTCAAAGAACTAGACCTTATCATAACGTTGAAGCTTTTGGGGATGCTTTTAAAGTATTTATGGATTCAATTAACTATAAATATCCTTCTAGTTATTCTTTCCCTTCCGGACACGCTTTTTCTTCCTTTAACGCTGCGACAACGATTACTTTATACAAAAAGAAGTTAGGATTTATCGCTTATCCTATCGCTTTTATCATCGCTTTTTCCAGAATCTTTGTTGGGGCTCACTATTTTAGCGATGTTCTAGTTGGAGCCTTACTTGGAGTAGTCTTTTCTCTTTGTGGCTATATTATTGGAAACAAAGTATTAAATAGTAAAAAAGTAAGTGAATCAAATTATGCGACTAGATAAGTTTTTAAAAGAAACCGGTTTTGGCTCTAGAACTGAAGTAAAAAAACTAATCAAAGATAAGAGAGTGAAAATAAACTCTCAAATAATCACGCAATATGATATAAATATCAATCCTCTAGAGGATCAAGTTTTTGTCGATTCTTCTTTAGTTCATTATCAAGAATTTTATTATTTTTTATTAAACAAACCAAAAGGATACTTAAGCGCAACAGAAGATTCTTCCTCCCAAACAATTCTAGATTTATTTCAAGATTATGATTATCTTGATCTTTTTCCAGTAGGTAGATTAGATAAAGATACTACTGGAGCGATAATAATTACTAATGACGGGGATTTAGCCCATAAATTAATTTCTCCAAAATACCATGTAGATAAAGTATATATTGCTACTCTAGATAAAGAAGTAGATGAATCTATAAAAGAAGAATTTGAAAATGGGATTATTTTAGATAATGAAAAAACCTTACCTTCTAAATTTGAAAAAATAGATGAAAATATTGTTCGAGTAACTCTTCATCAAGGTAAATATCATCAGGTGAAAAGGATGTTTGCTTACTTTGGTTATACTGTAATAGAATTGCACCGAGAAAAATTTGCTTTTTTAGATGTTAGTGGTCTAAACCAAGGGCAATTTAGAGAATTAACAATAGAAGAAATAGATCAATTAAAAGAAATCACTAAAAAATAACTTTTTTTTATTCACAAATTCTTTCATTTTTAAAGGAAATGTTTTTTTGCTTTATCAAAAATAATTTAACACCCCATTATTTGGGATTCATCTCAAAATAGGGTGTTAAGGATAAAACATAATTTTTTTACTTAGTTAAACTATTGCACCTGTTTGAAGTATGCTAGCAATCAAAGTAACGGAAGAGTTTTTATTTGTTAGTTTTTTGCATGTCACAGGTTAGTTCAGTATTAAGGTTGTATAAATATATAACCATTTACATATATGTTTCTAAAAAAATAACTATGGATAAAATAGATGTTTTTTTTCATTTTCTTTTGTGCTAAAATAATCGCGTAGCATAGAAATGTCACTCAATATTACATATTGAAAAGTGATATTATAGGAGGAAAAATATGCCAAAAAAATATGTCTATCAATTTGACGAATCACATGGACTTGGTAAAGAACTTCTAGGTGGTAAAGGTGCTGGTCTTTCTGAAATGACCTATATTGGAGTACCTATTCCACAAGGCTTCACAATCACAACAGAAGCTTGCACTCTTTACTATGAAAGTGGTAAAGCATTACCAGAATCAGTAATCGAAGAAATTAAAGAAAACGTTAAGAAAATCGAAGCTAAAACTGGTAAAAACTTTGGTGGAGATCATAATCCATTATTAGTATCTGTTCGTTCTGGAGCAAGAGTATCAATGCCAGGTATGATGGATACAATCTTAAACTTAGGTTTAAATGACAAAACAGTCGAAGTCTTAGCAAAAGAAACAAATAATGAAAGATTTGCTTACGATAGCTATAGACGTTTCATCTTAATGTTCACTAACATTGCAAAAGGTCATCCAAGAACAGAAATGGACAAAATGTTAGATACATTAAAAGAAGAAAAAGGTTATAAATTAGATACAGAAGTAACCGCAGAAGAATTAAAAGGATTAGTAGCAAAATATAAAGCTTACTATAAAGATGTATTTGGTGAAGAATTCCCAACTGATCCATTCGAACAATTAATCGAAGCAGTTAAAGCTGTCTTCCGTTCATGGGATAACCCACGTGCAAACGTTTACCGTATGATGAACTCAATTCCTTATTCTTGGGGAACTGCAGTTAACGTTCAATCAATGGCATTTGGTAATAAGGGTGAAACTTCCGGTACTGGTGTTGCTTTCTCTCGTGATCCAGGTACAGGTGAAAAAGTTGTATCAGCAGAATACTTACCAAACGCACAAGGCGAAGACGTCGTTGCTGGTATCCGTACTCCACTTCACATCGATGAATTAAAAAGACGTATGCCTGAAGTTTATGAACAATTCATAACTACAATCAACAACATGGAAAAGCACTACAGAGATATGCAAGATATGGAATTCACTGTAGAAGAAGGAAAATTATACTTCTTACAAACTAGAAATGGTAAGAGAACTCCAGCAGCTGCATTAAAGATGGCTTGCGACATGGTTGACGAAGGATTAATTACTACAGATGAAGCAGTCTTAAGAATTGATCCAGTTTCATTTGATAAATTACTATTACCTAACTTCGATAAGAAAGAAGTTGAAGCAGCAACTCCAATTGCTACTGGTTTAGCAGCAGGTCCAGGAGCTGGTACAGGTAAATTAGCTTTCACCGCTGAAGAAGCAGAAAGAAGACACAAAAATGGTGAAAAAGTTGTCTTAGTTCGTGCTGAAACTTCTCCAGAAGATATCATTGGTATGGTTGCTTCAGAAGCAATCTTAACAATGCGTGGTGGTATGACTTCTCACGCAGCTGTCGTTGCTCGTGGTATGGGTAAATGCTGTGTTTGCGGATGCTCTGCAGCATTAATTGATGAAGAAGCAAAAACTGTAACAATCAATGGAAAAGTCTATGGTGAAAACGATACATTCTCTATTGATGGTTCAACAGGTAAAGTATACTTAGGATCAATTAAAACAGTTATGCCAGACTTATCTGCTGGATACTTCGGTAGATTAATGTCATGGGTTGATGCAGCAAGAACATTAAAAGTTCGTACAAACGCAGATACTCCACGTGATGCAAAACAAGCTAAAGAATTTGGCGCTGAAGGTATTGGTCTATGCCGTACAGAACACATGTTCTTTGATAAAGATAGAATCTTCTCTATGAGAAAGATGATCTTAGCGGATACAGTTGAAGAAAGAAAAGCAGCTTTAGCGGAACTTGAACCAATGCAACAAGCAGACTTCGAAGGTTTATACGAAATCATGGATGGAATGAATGTTAACGTTCGTTTATTAGATCCACCTCTACACGAATTCTTACCACAAGAAGAAGACAAGATCGAAGAATTAGCAAAAGCAACAGGAAAAACTGTTGAACAAGTTAAAGCAAGATGTGCTGAACTTCATGAATTTAACCCAATGATGGGTCACCGTGGATGTAGATTAGCAGTTTCTTATCCAGAAATCTGTGAAATGCAAACAAGAGCTATCATCAAAGCTGCAATTGCTGTTCAAAAGAGAACTGGAAAACCTGTAACTCCAGAAATCATGGTACCATTAGTACTAGAAGTTAAAGAATTAAAATTTGTTAAGAACATCATCACTACTACTGCAGACAAATTAATTGCTGAAGCAGGTGTTAATATGACTTACCACGTTGGTACAATGATTGAAATTCCTCGTGCTGCATTACTTGCTGATGAAATTGCAACCGAAGCAGAATTCTTCTCATTTGGTACAAACGACTTAACTCAAATGACCTTTGGTTTCTCTCGTGACGACGTCACTAAATTCTTACCAGACTACTACGATCACAAGATCTTCGAAGAAGATCCATTCAAGACTCTTGACCAAAATGGTGTTGGTAAATTAGTTACAATGGCTGTTAAACTTGGCCGTTCAACAAGACCTGACTTACACGTTGGTGTTTGTGGAGAAACTGGTGGAGAACCAAACTCAATTGAATTCTACCACAATGCTGGACTTGACTATGTTTCATGTTCACCATTCCGTGTTCCAGTTGCTCGTTTAGCTGCTGCTCAAGCCGCAATTAAAGCAAAAAGAAAATAGATAAAATTCAATTTTTAAGCGGAGCTATATGCTTCGCTTTTTTTATCTTTAAAATTATATTT
>CAMEOO010000029.1 GCA_945929875.1 uncultured Caryophanales bacterium | reverse complement strand
CTTAAGTATAACTTCTTCTTTTTTGTTTTGTCACCTACAAAAAATTAAAACAATCGACTATTTTAGAATTTATAAGAATGGGGAGTTGATCAGTTCTTACTCAGGAACCAATCAGGCATCATATTCAACAAAACAAATAATAGTTACTAGTGGTGATGTAATTCGATTAGTTTACTCAAAAGATGGTTCTATTAATTCCGGAACTGACTCAGTAAAAATCAAAAATATTTCTTTATCAATATAATTGATTTATTGGAAATAGTAAAATTAGAGGTGGAAGCACCTCTATTTTTTTTTTTATAAACTATTTTTATTATATCTATCTTTATATCGTGATATAATTTTAAAGGTTTATCGATGAAAGTAGGATAGAATGGATTTTTCAAATTTATTAAATAAAGAACAACTTCAAGGGGTTGTAACCGATAGTCAATATGTTAGAGTAATCGCAGGTGCAGGTTCTGGTAAAACGCGGGTTTTAACCTATAGAATCGCTCATCTTCTTTTAAATTGCGACGTTTTACCTTATCAAATATTAGGTTGGACTTTCACTAATAAGGCAGCAAAAGAAATTAAAGATCGAGTTTATAAGATCGTCGATCCTCAAGAAGGTAATTTTAATATCTTCTTAGGCACCATTCATTCTTGGTGTGCCTTATTCTTAAGAAAATACGCTAATATGATTGATTATCCGAAGAATTTTACCATTATTGATGATGATGATCAAATGGCGATAATTAAAGAAATTTTTGTTAAGCATAATTATCCTAAATCCGATCCAAAGATTAAAGAATGTTTAAATTGGATTTGCTCTAAAAAGACAAAAGGATATCAATATGATGATTTAAAGGATGAAGAGTTTCCAAATTTTGAAATAAAGAGGTTTACTTCTTATTTTGGTGAATATACCCAAATTTTAAAAGAGAGAAAATCTTTAGATTTTGATGATTTACTATTAAAAACAATTGAAGTATTAGAGAATTTTCCTGAAGTTAGAGAAACGATGTTTAGAAAAATAAAATATATTCTCGTCGACGAATTTCAAGACATAAATGATGTTCAATTTCGTCTTATCGAGCTTTTAATGAATGAAGAAACTTCTCTTTATGTAGTTGGTGATCCTGATCAAACTATCTACACTTGGAGAGGGGCTAATCATCGAATTATCCTAGATTTAGAGAAGTCTTTAAAAGATATTAATCCATCTAGTAAATTAGAAACGATTATTTTAGATAAGAATTACCGTTCAACTAAATCGATCCTTGATTGTGCGAATAATTTAATCGTAAATAATCAAGAAAGAGTAAAAAAAGATTTAGTATGCGTCAATCAAGAAGGAGATAGAGTAAGTTTCTTTAATGCAAGAACAATGAGAGAAGAAGCTCACCATATCATTTCTACTATCGTTGAACTTCATAAAAAAGAAAATGTTAAATATAAAGATATCGCTATTCTTTATCGTTCAAACTATTTGACTAGGGAACTAGAATCTACTTTATCTAGTTATCGAGTTCCTTATAAAATCTATGGAGGACAAAAGTTCTTTCAAAGAAAAGAAATTAAAGATGTAATTTCATATTTTAGATTGATTGTAAATGACTTAGATGATACCGCTTTTGATCGAATTATCAATGTTCCAAAAAGAGGAATTGGACCCACTACTTTAGAAAAGATCACTTCTGAAGCTGATAAACTTGGACAAACAAAATATTCTTATCTTTCCGAAAATATCAATGACGCTCCTGTAAGCGCAAAGCAAAAAGCACAACTTGTGACGATGATTAAAGGAATTGATAAAATGAGGGAATTAATTGAAAATAATAGTTCCGCATTTGTTCAAGAATTGCACGACTTTATCGCTTATAGCTTAGGATATTATCAATATTTAGAAGAAGATGATAAAACTAGCTATGATGAAAGAAAAGAAAACGTCGAAGAATTATTTTCTTCCTTGCAAAATCAAATGGAAGAAAATCCTTCTTTAACCTTTGAAGATTTTGTTGCTTCGTCAATGCTTCAATCTTCTCAAGATGAAGTGGATTTAAATTCAGATTTTGTTTCATTGATGACAGTTCACACCGCGAAAGGATTAGAGTTTGATTACGTATTTGTCTTTTCTCTAGGTCAAGGAGTATTTCCAGCAATGAAATCTATTATTGGATCAAAAAAAGGGATTGAGGAAGAAAGACGCTTAGCGTATGTAGCTTTTACTAGAGCAAAAAAGAAACTATATCTTTCTAGCAATCAAGATTATTCCTTTGCAATTCAAGGCCCACTTAGACCATCGCAATTTGTTAAAGAAGCAGGAATTAAATATTCTTACGTTGACGATAATAGGTTTATAAATGATAAGCCTTTACCTACTCCAATAATTAAAAAGAATGAGGTAAAGCCTCAAATTGATTCTCGCCTTTCAAATGGGGTCACTTCTTGGAATGTTGGAGATAGAATAGAACACGAAAAATTTGGGCAAGGGGAGGTTACTCAAGTAATCGACAAATTGATCGTAGTTAAATTTGATGATCCTTCTATAGGTAAAAAAACTTTTTTAGGATCACATATTTCAATAAAAAAATTATAGGAGGTATTATGTTAAAGTACGATTTAGAAACTATAAAAAAATGCGCGAATAATTTAATGTTTGACATGACGGATGAACAATACGAAGTTCTTCTTGGCGAATTTAAAACAATCATTAAAGAAATGGAGTTATTAGATGAAATTGAAGGAGTGAATGATATTTCTCCTATGACTTTTCCTTTTGATGTTACTACTTCTTATTTACGAGAAGATGAGGCTCTTACTTGCCTTGATAAAGAAGAAGTACTAAAGAACGCTAAAGAGGTATTAGACGGACAAATAAAACTTCCAAAGGTGGTGGGTTAAGATGTATTTAGGTAAAACTATTGAAGAATTACATGAACTATTAGTAAGTAAAAAAGTTACTCCTTTAGAACTTACTAAAGAAGCTATCGAAGCATTAAAGAAAGATCAAACTAACGCTCTTGAAACTCTTTGTGAAAAAGAGGCGATAGAGTTTGCTTCTTCCCTTATTGAACCAGAAGTAGATAATCCTTTTTGGGGAATTCCTTACGCTTGTAAAGATAACTTTTCAACAAAAGGAATACTAACTACTGCTTCAAGCAACATCTTAAAAGATTACGTACCAGTATTTGACGCAACAGTGGTAGAAAAATTAAAAGCCGCTAAAGCAGTTTTGATATGTAAGACTACTCTTGATGAACTAGCAATGGGTGGTACTGGTACCAGCGGGCATAAAGGAATCACTTATAATCCTTACGATCCTTCTAAAACCTATAAGATTGGTGGATCTAGCTGTGGCAGCGCTTCTGTCTGCGCTCAAGGAATTGTACCTTTTTCTCTTGGAAGCGATACTGGAGATTCTGTTAGAAAACCTGCTTCATACGCAGGACTAGTTGGAGTTAAACCTACCTGGGGAAGAATTTCTAGATTTGGTTTATTTCCTTTTGCTCCTAGTTTAGATCACGTGGGTTATTTTACTCGAAGCGTCAAAGATAGCGCTTTAGTTTTATCTCTTCTTGCAGGAGAAGATTTAACTCATGATGCTACTTGTTCAACAAAACCAGTAGAAGATTATTATTCATTAATTAACGGTGATATCAAAGGTAAAAAAATCGCCTATATTAAAGAGATTAACGAAGGAATTAAAGATCAATGCATTAAAGACAAATTCAATGAATGCATCGATATTTTAAGAGAAAAAGGCGCTGAAGTTAATGAAGTGAGTATCGATAAAAAAATATTAAGTGCAATTTATCCTTCTTACATGGTTATTTCTTGTGCGGAAGCAACGAGTAATAACGCTAACTTGGATGGAATAAAATTTGGCCCAAGAGTAGGTGAAGTTTCTACTTATCAAGAAGTGATGATCAATGCAAGAACCAAAGGATTTGGCGAATTAATCAAAAGAAGATTTGTGATTGGTTCATATTCTCTTTTAAGCGCAAATAAAGAAGAATTATTTATAAAAGCGCAAAGAATTAGACATCTAATTGTTGATAAAGTTAATGAAGTATTGAAAAATTACGATGCGATATTAGCTCCATGCTCAGGTAAAGTAAAAAGCCCTATTGTTAATAATAGCGATAATATTTTTAGCGATATTGATGTAGATTCAATGATTATTGAAAATCATTTAGGAATTGGTAATTTTGCTGGACTTCCTTCTATTTCTATTCCTGTAGGAATTGATCAAGGCATGCCATTTGACTTTAATTTAACTTGTAAAGCTTTTGATGAAGTAAATATGTTTAACTTAGCTTATTCTTTAGAAAAAGAATTGAACTTAGTTAATTTAAGTACAGTAAAGAAGGTGAATGAGTAATGAACTTTGAAGCGGTAATTGGTATTGAAATACACGTTGAAATGAAAACCAAAAGTAAGATGTTTTCTTCTTCTCCAGTAGCTTTTGCTAAAGAAGCAAATACATTGGTAAGCCCTCTTGACATCGCTTTTCCTGGAACTATGCCTATAGTTAATAAACAAGCGGTAATCAACGCTATTAGAGTAAGTAATGCTCTACATATGGAAATTGATAATGAGCTTCATTTTGATCGTAAAAACTATTTCTATAGCGATCTTCCAAAAGGCTTTCAAATCACCCAAGATCAAAGACCTATTGGTAAAAATGGCTACGTCGATGTAAAACTATCTAATGGAACAGTAAAGAGAATTGAAATTGAACGATTACATATGGAAGAAGATACATGTAAGCAACTCCATATGGCTGATTATACTTTACTTGATTACAATCGTGCTGGAACTCCTTTAATTGAAATAGTTTCTCGTCCATCTATTAGATCTGGTGAAGAAGCGATGAAATATGTTGAAGCAATTAAATCTATTGTTGTTTTCACTGATGTCAGTGATGGCAAGATGGAAGAAGGCTCATTAAGATGCGATGTTAATGTTTCTATTAGACCTTATGGAAGTGATAAATTTGGCACAAAAGTAGAAGTAAAGAACTTAAACTCAACGGCAAATGTTCAAAGAGCCATTGACTTTGAAGTAAAAAGGCAAACTAAACTTCTTCTTTCAGGTGTCAAAGTAGAACAAGAAACTAGACGTTTTGATGAAATGAAAAGAGAAACAGTCTTAATGAGAAAAAAGACTGACGCTATCGATTATAAGTATTTTGAAGAACCAAATATCGTTCCAATTAAATTAAGTGACGATTTTATTCAAAATGCGATTTCTACTTGTCCTGAACTAGCTAGTCAAAAACTAGAAAGATACATTAAAGTTGGACTAACTGAAGAAGAAGCTAATCAAATGCTTCAAAATAGACTCATGGCTTCTTATTTTGACGAATGCTTGAAGATTAATCCAAAAAGAGCAAAAGCATATTGGAATTGGTTAAATGGAGACATTTTAGCGTATTTAAATAAAAATGAAATTGAAATTACTTCATTGAAAGTTACTCCTGATAATTTAGATTCACTAATTGATATGATTGAGAAGTCTACTTTATCATTTAATCAAGCTCGTAACGTATTTGAAAAGATGACTATAGATAATAAATCAGCTTCTTTAATTGCTGATGAATCAGGGTTAAAGCAAAACTCAAATGAAGATGAAATTAGAAAGATTGTTCTTCAAACAATTGAAGAGTTCCCTCAATCGGTTGTCGACTATAAAGCAGGAAAAGATCGAGCGGTTGGTTTCTTAGTCGGACAAATTATGAAAAAAACAAAAGGAAAAGTTAATCCGCAAATTACTTCTAAATTAGTTGTAGAAATATTAAAAACAAAGTAGGTAATATTATGAAAGGTTTAGTTATTGTTGGCGATCTTTTTGAAGATACGGAATTAATTGGAACTATCGATGTTTTACTAAGACATAATGAATCTATTACTATTGCAAGTATGATGAAAAGAAAAGAAGTAATCAGTAAATGTGGAATCAAAATGAATGTAGATGCATTAATTGAAGAAATCAATTTACAAGACTATGATTTTCTTTTTATTCCTGGAGGCCCAGGCTCATTTAAAATTTTAGCAAACATTAAAGAAGTTGATGATGTTATCGATTATTTTGTTAATCACAATAAGTTAGTAACAGCAATTTGCGCTGCGCCAATGTTGATTGGAAGAAGAGGATATTTTAAAGGCCAAAACTATACAGTTCACCCTGGATTTGAACAAAACATTGTTGGCGGTAATTATTTAAGAGATCAAGGAGTAGTAGTATCTAATAAATTTATCACTGCAAAATCAATGTATTATTCTATTGAATTAGGATTAAAGATAATTGAATACTACTATGGTCAAAAGGAAAGTGAAAAATTAAGATTATCCTTACAAGGCGAAAAATAATTTAAGTAATAAACAAAAAAAGAGAATTCAATCTTCGCTACAGTGTAGATTAGTTCTCTTTTAATTTTATTATTCTTGCTCTTCAAATTGTAAACGATATAAGTTGTAATAATAACCGCGTTTTTTTAATAATTCTTGGTGATTTCCTTGCTCGATTATCTTTCCATTTTGAAGGCAAATAATGTTGTCTGCATGTTGAATAGTAGATAGTCTATGAGCGACGATTAGCATCGTTCCAATATTCATCATATTCAACAAAGATTTTTGAATAACTTGCTCAGTTTCAGTATCGATATTCGCAGTTGCTTCATCCAAAATTAAAATTTGAGGTTTGTGAACGACAGTTCTAGCAAATGAGAGCAATTGTCTTTGACCGGAAGAGAAGTTTTCACCTCTTTCTTGCACTTGCTCGTCTAAGCCATTTGGAAGTTTGTCGATAAATTGATCAGCGTTGACATATTTACAAGCGGAAATAATTTCTTCATCAGATATCTCTTCATCTCTTAGGGAGATGTTACTTCTAATAGTTCCAGAGAAGAGGAAGACATCTTGAAGCATTTGGCCGATGTTTTTTCTCAATGATTCTATCTTTATATTATTTACATTAATTCCATCGATGAGGATTTCTCCTTTTTGAACTTCATAGTTTCTAACAATTAATTGAAGAATTGTAGTTTTCCCAGCACCAGTTGCTCCAACAAAAGCTACTACTTGTTTTGGCTCGATGGTAAACGAGACATCTTTTAAGATCCAATTTTCTCCAACATAACTAAACCAAACGTGTTTAAATTCTATTTTTCCTTTAAACGAATTCATTTCGATAGCATCTTCTCTATCTAATACTTCAGGTTTAGTTTCAAGCAAATTGTATAATCTTTCACAAGAAGTGAATGCTCTTTGAAGACTATTAAATGACTCAGCAATTTGTTGAACTGGATTGAAAATTTTTGAAATATACATATAGAAAGCAAAGACGGCAGCGATAGTAATTTGCTCTTTAAGAACTAGTTCGGAACCTAGTAAAAAGACGCAGCCAATTGCAGCAAAATGTAAGAAGGAAATCAAAGGACGATAAATAGAGAATATTTTAATATCTCTTTTTCTAGATTTTACAATATTATCATTTAATTCGATAAATTCATTTTTCTTTCTTTCTTCTTGATTAAAAATCTGAGTTATTTTCATTCCAGAGATATTTTCATTTAAGAAAGCATTCATAATCGAAAAGTTTTTTCTAACGATACGATAATTAGCTCTGCTATATTTTCTAAATATGACTGTTGAAGCAAAAATGATTGGAACAAAATCAAATATCACTGAAGCCATCAGCCAGTTTTTGATAAAGATAACAATAATTACTGCAATTAGGGTGAAAATATTTTTAATTAAATTGACAATTGTATTAGTGAATAAATCGCATAGTGCATTAGTGTCGCTAGTAACTCTTGTAACTAAACTTCCTACTGGAATATTATTTAACTGATTTAGCGATAAACTATCGATATGCTCAAAAACGATCATTCTTAAATTGTATATAGCGCTTTGACCCACTTTTTGAAGAAGCATCGTATTAAAATAAATTAATATGCTTGTTGATAAAACAGTAACAAAATAGATCCCGGAAATTAAAAACACTCTTTTAATGTCAATAGCGATATTTAATCCAGTTAGAGGATCTTGATTAATTGTAAGAGAAAGTAAGATTTCTTCAGTGATAAGAGGAGTAATTAAATCAAGAAGAATCATTATCCCCATTAAAAATAAAGCTAAAAGGAACTTAAATTTAAAAGGGCTAATATATTTCCAAGTTTTTTTGATCAACTCGATATCGGACATCTTACGATCGGAATTTTCAAATTCTTGCATTGCCATAATTATCCCTCCAATTCGTTTTCTAGAGTTTGTAATTCAACCATTCTCTTGTAAGTAGGAGAATTCTCTAAACACTCTTTATTAGTGCCAAAATATTCTACTTTTCCTTCTTTAAGAACTAATACTTTGTCTAATTTTTCAACAGTAGACACTCTAGAAGCAATTAGAATGGTAGTTTTACCTTTTCTTATCTTTTTAATGTTGTTTAAAATAGTTTCTTCGGTTTTAATATCGACCGCGGAAACTGAGTCATCTAAAACCAGTATTGCTGGATCTTTAACCACCGCTCGAGAGATCGAAATTCTTTGCTTTTGACCTCCGGAAAGAGTAACGCCTCTTTCGCCTATCATGGTTTGATAGCCATCTTGGAATTCTTCAATGTTATCTCTTACAGCTGAAAACTCAGCGGCTTTTTTAACTTCTTCATCAGATATTTCATCATTTGCGAAACTGATATTTTTCCTTACTGTATCAGAAAATAAGAAATTGTCTTGTGGAGCATAGCCTATGCAGTTTCTCACTAATTTAATTGGTAAATCCATTATATCGTAATTATCGATATATAAAGTTCCTTTATCCACGTTATATAGTCTAAATAACATATTGACTAAAGTGGATTTTCCACATCCGATTTTTCCAATAATTCCTACAGTTTCACCTGGATTAATCTTAAAAGAGATATCATCTAAAACTTTTACATTAGGATCATCAGGATAAGAGAAAGAGAAATTGTTAAATGTGATTCCTCCTTTAATTTCACTTGGAATAATGATGTCACCATTGTCGCAAACTTCTACCTTTTCATCTAGTATAGAAGAAATTCTTCTAAGGGAAGTTCTCCCTCTAGCGGTTAAATTGATGATTTGAGCAATTGCAAAAATAGGCCAAATCAAATTGTCAAAATAACCGATTATTTCTACGATATCACCTTTAGTAAATCCAATTCCTTGACCGATGGAATCAAGGTAAATATAATAACCACCTATACAGAAAATAATAACGATCACACTATAAATTAATAGATCGATAGCAACGTCAAGAAGAGCTCCAAATCTAGCAAATTCGATATTTGCGTCTTTATTTTTTTTATTTTCTTTAGCGAATTGTTTTATTTCTTTAACCTCTTTTACAAACGCCTTAATTACTCTAATTCCAGTGAAGTTTTCTTGAGAAAAATCTGACATATCCTCAAAGGCTTTTTGCCTTTTTTCATATTTTTTCTCCATGAATTTGTCGACGATAAATGCGCAACAAAGTAAGATCAGTAAAGGAATAAGGCAAACTAGGGTAAGAACTACATTCACTTTAAACATTTTAATTAATGACAAAACTAATAGAAAAGTTCCATCTATAAATTGAACTATCCCAAAACCAAATACTTCCTCGATGGTTTCAAGATCGTTACTAAAGTAAGCTAAAATTGCTCCAGTTTTATTTTCTTTATAATAACGTTGAGAAAGAATTTCGGTTTTTAAAAACATTTCTTTACGGATATCCGCTTGAATTTTTACTGCTTCTCCAAGAATTGCTCTTCTCCAAACAAATCTTCCAACAAACATTATTATTGCAACGATAAAAATAATGATTATAGCTTTAATAAAAATAGGTGAATTTAATGAAGTGATTTCGTTATTATCAAAGCCATCAACAATATTTGCTATTTGCTCTGGGATTAATAATTGAACGTAATCTACAGCCACCAAAGCAATAATGCCAAAAAAGAAATACCAAAAATATTTTAAATAATATTTGTTAATATGCTTTCCAAATAGCATAATTATAGCATCTCCTTTCTTTTTTCTAAATTACATATATTTTTAAAAATATATTTTTCTAACAGCAAGCATTATTTTAACATCTATTATATTTTGGAACAATAGCTATATCACAAATATAATGATGAATGGGCTTTCATAAAATTTTATTACATTGTATCTATAATTAATAACAGTATACAAATTGGCTCTGTTACATTAACACATCATTATTTTATGGACAAAAGATCTTTTTAATAGTAGAATTAATTTGCTAAAATCAATTGATTTGGAAAGGATTAAATTATGAAACAATTTATTATTGAAACAAGTGCAAGACACGTTCATGTTACTCAAGAAACTTTAGAGGTTTTATTTGGAAAAGGCACTGAATTAACAATTAAAAAAATGCTTTCTCAACCTGGCCAATACGCTTCTGAACAAAAGGTACAAGTCGTTGGGCCAAAAGGAGCATTAAATTGTTCAATTTTAGGACCTGTAAGAAATTTAAATCAAGTGGAAGTATCTTTTACTGATGCAAGAGCTTTAGGCGTAGTTCCTCCAGTTAGAGAATCTGGAGATGTAAAAGGAAGTGCTCCATGTAAATTAGTTGGACCTTGTGGAGAAGTTGAATTATCTGAAGGAGTAATTGTCGCAAAAAGACATATTCATATGACAGAAGAAGATGCAAAAGAATTTAACGTAAAAGATAAAGATGTCGTCAGCGTAAAAGTAATTAACGAAACTGGTAGAGGATTAACTTTCCATGATACAGTCGTTAGAGTTAGCCCTAAATTTGCTTTAGCAATGCATATTGATACTGATGAAGCAAATGCTGGAGCTTTAAGTGGACTTGTAATGGGAGAAATCATCAAATAGATTTGTAGTAGTATGGTTAAGCAATTAGTTTATACTCCTAGTGGAGTATGTTCAAGACAAATGATCATTGACTATGAAAATGATAAAATTGTCGATGTTAAAGTGATAGGTGGATGCAATGGCAATTTGCAAGGAATCAGCAAATTATTAGTCGGAATGGATGTTCACGAAGCAATTAATCGACTAGAAGGAATTAGATGTGGAATGAAGTCTACTTCTTGTCCTGATCAAATCGCTAAAGCGTTAAAAACAATAAAATAGTGAAGTATATTATTCAATTTTTTACTCATACTTTTTTATGAGGTGAAATTGAATGAAAACAAAAAAGAAAAAAGAGCAATTTCAAATTGCAAATACCCTATTTGAAATGGGACTAGACTTTGATGTCATCGAAAAGATTTCTGGAGTTACCCCTTCAGAAATTTTAATGAACAAAATTGATTTAATAGAATTTGAAGATAAAAAAGATAAAAAGAAAAAGTAAGTAAAGGAGTAATGTGTGATGAAGAAAGAAAAAATATTATTTACATCTGAATCGGTATCTGAAGGCCATCCAGATAAATTATGCGATCAAATAAGCGATGCAATTTTAGATGCATGTTTAAAAGAAGATCCTGATTCACACGTTGCTTGCGAATGTTTTACTACAACGAATTTATTAGTAATTGGAGGAGAAATCACCACAAAAGCAAAAGTAGATTATGAGAAAATTGCTCGTGATGTGATGCTTTCAATTGGTTATGATAGCCCTGAAAAAGGAATTGATGGAGCTCATTGCGAAATTATCAATAGGATAAAAGAGCAATCCCCAGATATCAATATGGGAGTATGTAGAACTAAAGAAGAAGACCAAGGAGCAGGCGATCAAGGTATCATGTTTGGATATGCTTGTAATGAAACTGAAAACTATATGCCTCTTGCAATTGGAATAGCCCATAAATTAGTAAGATATGCATCAAATTTAAGAAAAAATGGCATGTTTAAAGGTGCTAGACCAGATATGAAATCTCAAGTTACTATCGATTATACTACTGGTAAACCTAAAATAGATACTGTCTTAATGTCTATACAACATGATCCTGATGTTAATCTAGATGAATTTAAAAAATATATTAAGGAAAACATCATGGATGTCGTTGTTAAATCATATGGTTTTGATGATGATTATAAAGTACTAATTAATCCAACTGGTAGATTTGTTATCGGTGGCCCAGAAGGAGATACTGGATTAACTGGGAGGAAGATTATCGTTGATACATATGGAGGAGTAGGCCGCCATGGAGGAGGATGTTTCTCTGGAAAAGATCCTTCTAAAGTTGATCGCTCTGCCGCTTATGCCGCTAGATACGTGGCAAAGAATTTATGTGCCGCGGGAGTAGCGGATAAAATTGAAATCCAATTATCATATGCAATTGGAAGAGCTGAACCAGTATCTATTGCAGTTGAAACCTTTAATACGGGAAAATATGATAATAAAAAGATTCTTGCTATTATCGATGAACTATTTGATTTAAGACCAAATTCAATTAATAAAAAGTTTTCTTTAACAAAACCAAGCTTCAAATATTTAGATCTTGCTTCATATGGACATTTTGGACGACCAGATGTCGATTGCCCATGGGAAAAATTAGATAAAGTAGAATCAATTAAAAAATTATTAAAGTAATATTATGTAGTTTATCCATTCATTATTATATAACATAATAACGCTAATGAATAGACTACTTTTTTTGTTTTATGTATTTTATAATAAATGTGTAGATAAATATCTACACACTCTAATATTTAATGAAAGGGGATTTTATTATGAGATGTCAAATCGTTGGAAAGAATATCGTAGTTACTGAAGCTATGAAAAAGGCGGTAGAAGAAAAATTATCTAAGATGGATAAATACTTCGTCATCAATGATGATGTAGTAGCAAAAGTCCTTGCTAGAACCTATAAAACCGCGCAAAAGGTAGAAATAACGATTCATACTAAAATGATGGATTTCAGAGTAGAAGTTAGCGCAAGTGATTTCTACGCGGCGGTTGATTTAGCTATTGATAAACTAGAAGGTCAAATGAGAAAACTTAAAACAAAATTATGTAGAAGGCATAAAGAAAGTTTAGGCGAAGCCATTGCTTTTGATAATTTTGAGATGGAAGAGGATGATGAAAACGATGAAATGGTAAGGACTAAAGAAGTTTACCTAGATCCGATGGATATCGATGAAGCTATCACAAGAATGGAAGCTTTAGGTCACACCTTCTTCTTATACAAAGATGCTGATGATGGAATGATTTCTGTCGTATATAAAAGATATGATGGAGGATATGGAGTAATTCAAGCTAGGGAAAAGTAATAGTCAATATAAAATAAAGAGAAGTGAGTCATACTCACCTCTTTTTTTTCATATTTTTTATTGGTGAGATATTTAAATGAAGGTTATCAAACTTGGTGGAACAAGCTTACAAACTCCTACTTTAGTTAACAATGCAATTGAACTTATTAGGTCGTATAATGATAAAGTAATCGTTGTGGTTTCCGCAATTGGAAGAAAAGGATTTCCTTACGCTACCGACACTTTAATTGATTCATTAAAAGGATGCTATCTTAGTTCAAAAGAAAAAGATCGATTATTGTCTCTTGGTGAAACTTACGCTAGTATATTTTTATCGAATGAATTAAATAAAAGAAAAATTAATTCTTATAGTTTATCTTATCGAGAAATAGGAATAATGTGTGATAGAAACTATACTCAAGGGAACATCATTTCAATTAATAAAGAAAAAATCCGATATTATTTAAATAAATATCAAGTTTTAGTAATTCCTGGTTTCATTGGAAAATCTAATGAATATGAAGTAATTACTTTAGGAAGAGGAACATCAGATTTAAGCGCATTACTAATAGGTGATATCGTTGAAGAAAAAGAGGTAACGTTATTTAAAGATATCGATGGAATATACCCTACAATTCAGTATCCTTTATCAAAGATTGAATGCTATGATTATTTATCTTATGATGAAGCTCTTTCTTTAACAAAAATAAATTATCTTGTGGTAAATAAAAAAGCATTGCTATTTGCGAAAGATAATAATATGAAAATTATTGTTAGAAATTATAAGTTAAATGATAAACAAACATATATCTCAGTAAAAAGTTCAAATAAAGAAATAATTGGTTTTAATCTAATAAATAATACATATTATATTGCTTGTAAAAACCCAATAAAACTAAAAAGTGAAATTGATGATTTATTTAGAAGAAGACACATATTTATTAAAAATTATGAATGTTTTGATGATGTGTTAGAATTTTCAATTACTTCAAGTCAAACTTTATTAATTAGGCAATTGATTTTAAATACGTATTTTAAAGAATTTTTAAAATAGAAGTAAAATAAAATAAAAACTAAGGATAAATTTTAATATATTAAAATATATTATTGGAATTGCCAACTATTTTTGTTATATAATATTACTTGGTGATTATTAAATGATCAAAGCTTTGGCTACAGATTTAGATGGAACTTTGTTTTATCCAAAAAGAAAATTAAAATTGATGAGGTCAAAAAACGAGAAATTTCTCAGATATTTAATTTCCCAAAATGTAAAAGTCATTCTCGTAACCGGTAGAAACAAGACTGTTAGCAGTAAAGTGGCTTGTCGACTAGGCACCAATGATATTACAATTATTGGCTGCAATGGATCCTTTGTTAGTGATGGAAGTCAAACTTTCATTGATAATCCAATCGATCACGAAGATGCAAAGAAACTTTATAATCTTCTTTGCAAAGATAAAGAAGTAAGAACAATCTTAATCTTCACAGATAAGGAAAATATGTTAGTTGAAGGAGTAAATATGAGTTTACCTTATCAGCTAATAGGATTGATTGGTTTAAAAGCTCAAGGGGTTTATAATGAACCATTTGTTTATGGTAAAAAAAAAGTCTTGGATATGCTTGAAGACAAAGAAACTAAAATCTATAAAATTATGCCTTGGTTTGGATTATCGAAAAAAGGAGACGAACGTGCAAGAATAGCTTCGCTAAGATATCAAGAATCCGTCGGTGATAAATTTGAAATCGCTTGGTCGAAGGACGCTGTTGAGTTCGTAAAAAAAGGAGTTAATAAAGCTGTTGTTTTAAAACAAGTATTAGATCATTATCACATCAAAGAAGACGAAGTTATGGTGGTAGGGGATTCTGGTAACGATGTTCCTTTATTCAATAACTTTCCAAATAGCTTTGTTATGAAACACGCACCTGAGGAAGTAAAAAAACAAGCCAAATACGTTGTTGAATCCGTCGCCGATTTAAAATCATATTGTAAATAGAAGAAGGAGAAAAAGAATATGAACAATGCAACAAGATTTATTATGGGAATTTATCAAGTTTCCCTCATGATTAGGGACACTCTTGAATACGTTCAAGGTAGACCAGAACACGATGTTAATTTTTACAATCAAAGAAGACAAATTATTTTACACGGATTAGAAGAAAATTCACCTCTATCTCACTTTTTAAATCAAAATGGAGAAGTAGGAGAAAAAATTAAATCTAATTTAAATGATTTTGTAGAATTTGCTTATAGTGACGATTCTACTTATCTAACTATTGAAAATGGAAAGTTGATTGTTGACCATGCTCAAGATTTAAAAGCTCTTGATTATATCGTTGGACTAAGAGAAACATTAATGGATATCATTAAGAAATTTGTGGAAAAGACTAAAGAAGATGGAACTTATGAAGAAGCAATGGATAATTTAGTTAAATTAGACGAACAATTTTATAGAGTATTAAGTTCACTAATTATCTTTGATTTAACTCATAAAGAATTCATTGAATTTAATAAAGCGATGCGTGAAAACAATGGACAACCTTCACCACAATCAAATTTTGTAATTAACGATATGAAAAAATTGGTTGGATACACAAAATTTGTCAATGATCATTCAGATAAAGAAGATAGCGAGTATCAAGAAATCTATCAACTACACTTTACCTGTTTAAATTATATGGAAGGATCTAAACCATTACCTAACAATAATGGATTAAAAGGTGAAATCGATTCTACTCATGAAAAGTATGTCCAATTACTTGCAAAACGCGAATTACCTTGGAGACAAAGTTATTCTACTGTTTGGAATGAATTAGTGGGATTTGAGCAAGGATTAAGACAAGCAAAAGAAGAAGCAAATAAAGGAAACAATTAATATATAAAGCGAATATTAATTGATAATAAGCAATTTAAATGTTAATATATTTGCATTCTAATTTTTTAGAGGTGAGACTATGACAAAAAAAATAAGAACAAGAGCGCAAAGAAAAGAATTAAATAATAAGATTGCAGAAATAATCTGGCTTTCATTATCTGGAATTATTTTAGTAAGTGGAATTCTTCTTTCTCTTTCAGGAGCTTTAATAGAAACTATCAGTGGTAATTTCAAAAATAGTCCACTTTACTTTTTAATTCAAGGGCAAGATGGCTTTATAAATTGGGTAAAATCCTGGTGGAGTTCATATCCGTTTTCAACTTTTTTAGCGACTGGTGTTGTCCTTTCTCTTGTCGGATTGGTGTTTCTATTATTAGTATTATTAGTTTATTCAAATAAACAAGACGCAATTGATAGAAAAGAAAAAGCAAGAAAGCTAAGAGAAAACAACGTTAAAAGATTTGAAGCTCAATTAGAAGCTTCATCAAGCAATGAAACAAAATAAAAGGCACGGTGTGCCTTTATTTTTTTGCCTATTTCGAAAGCTTTTTCTTACAGTAACTTGTCTTGTGACAATAAGGGCAAGTGAGTTTTCTTTTTGTGAATGTATGTAATCCAAAAATATAATCTTTCTTTGTTGGAATAAAACTTTCTTTGCAATTTGGGCATTTAAAGTATCCACCGGTATAATCTAAAATACAGCAAGTAGAGATACCAGATATTATTATGACAATAGCGATGCAAATAAGTAATATTCTTAGATATAGTTTCATTTCTAAAAGTCCGCTTAAAAGAATTAGTGTTATTGAACCAAGAAAGGTGATAAAGAAAACGATAAAGCTAATTATTAATTTTTCTTTGTTTGATTTTCTTTCGTTTAATAAAGATATCAAGTTTTCTTCGGCTTTATTTTCATAGTTTTCTTGATTTATAAAGCATCCACTTAATAGTTCATTTACGCTGATCTCTAGTATTTCACATAAAGGGATCATTAAACTAGGGTCGGGTAGCCTTTCCCACATTCCCATTTAGAAATTGTTTTAGGACTGACAAGAAGATAGTCCGCGAGAGAGAGTTGAGTCAGCTCCTTCTTTTTTCGACATTCTTTAATAAATTTTCCAATTTTAATTTGATCCATTTTTTT
>CAMEOO010000028.1 GCA_945929875.1 uncultured Caryophanales bacterium | reverse complement strand
TTCTTTTAAATTAAGCTGATAGAGTCAACGTAAAAGAGATTGTAAAGAAATAAAATCATCTATAACTTCATTGTGACTATCAGTAAATAATAACGAACGAGAAAGGATACATAAGCATTTACGCCTAAGTATCCTCTTTTCATAAAAAAATAAAAAAGCACCTACCGTTTCTAATAGATGCTCAATTTCTAACACGCTTTTAACACGCTTTTTAACACGCTTATCTATTTTACCTCCCAATAGCCCCCTTTTCTTGCACCTCTACGCTCTATGTTACCTCTTTCTTTTAATTCTGCTATAATCTCACTAATTCTTGTAGTTCCAAGGTGACAATATACCGCCAATTCTTTAATTGTAAATAACGGATTCTCTTTGATTGCCATTAAGACTTTTGTGTGAGCCGGAGATAGTCCGTTAACATCTATTTGCCTCATAGAAGGTTCAAAAGAAAACGGAATAGTAACTGTAATATGATTTTCTTTTAAATCAAAGGCTTTTTTACCGTATTTTTCTAAAATGACCAAATTTCCGTGTCCTGTTTGTTCAATAAAACCTAGTTGTCCCATTATCTTGAAGAGGCCAGGGTTAATCGGCCTTGAGACTCCGCTATAGAAATCTTCTTCTGAAAAATTGTAAGGGAGACCGCCTGTTGATACAATCTCTATTCTATTATTAAAAATGTAAATTGCAGGAGGTACGTTCTTAATCCACTTATTATGGATGCAGGCATTTGTCCACGCTTCTTCAAAAGCGTGCGAGTCGAATAGTTTTGTTTCTTTTCTTTCAAGTGCAGATTCAATATCTACTTTGGTTTCATTCAATGATAAAACGTAGTCATTTGCTTCTTTCATTGAAGATATGAGGCATTTATAACCATATTCATTTCTAGAAACCATATGGAGTTTATCATTGCCTGCAAATCTAACAACTTTTATAGAAGCACCATTAGAATCAGATAATAATTCTGCAAGTAAATTGTATTTTCCTTTCACTAATAACCCGGCATTCTGAGCAAAATTCTCATCATTAATTGTTAATCCGGCAACAGCGAAGTAGTACTTTAACATATTAAAGGTTAAATCTTGATTAATCGATTCTGTTGCTTCTAAAGATGTTAATGCCGAATCAAAGAATATTTCGCCAAGAAGTTCAGGTTCTATTTTCTTATTTGAGCTACCAACGCGTATACGATAGTCGCCAGAGCAAGAGTATGGTTTTTTGTTTCCTTTTACAGATACATGTATGACCTTAGCGCCATCATAATCTTCTATCACAATGGAAGGGATAATCGTGGGTTTAACACATTCAGATATTCTTGTTTCAATCTTTTTAATGGTTTCTTTCCCCACTTCTTTTTGAATACCAACAATTTTTCCATCATCTGAGACGCCATAATATATATCAGCCCTCTCATGTTTATTAAGCATTGCGGCTATCGTTTCAATTCCTCTATCCAATTGAGAAAGCGAAGACTTGAACTCAACAAATTCAGTTTCAATTGGCAAATCAATATTTATATACATCTTTTTCACCTCTAAATTTATTATACACTTTTACATCATTTATATCAAGTTTCTAACACGCTTTTAACACGCTTTTTAATACACTTTTTATTCAAACCTGGTTAGTTTCTTCGCTAAGCATCTCCTTTTGACTTTCTCCATACATTTTTTTCAGATTTATCATCTCTTGCACTAGGGCGCTAATGGGAATCTTATTTATTTGTTTTCTATAATTATAAATTTTATTTTTTTATAAAAAACGATCAAGAAATGATATAATGACAATAGAAAAGGAAATAGAATTATGAACAATATAATATTTTTAGAAGAAAGCTTTAATGCTACTGAATTAACTCTAACTATCGCTCTTTATATAGTTGGAGGATTAATTGGAGTTTTATCCGTTTTTGCTCTAGTCGTCTCTATTTATTTGTCGCTAAAATATTTCAAATACAATAGAATCCAAAACTCTTGTGGAATGACTGGTGAAGAAGTATGTAGAAGAATTCTAGACGAAAACGATTTAGAACACATAAGAGTAAGTCCAACTGGATCTATTCTCTTTGGAAATAGTTATAGCCATTACTTTAAAAAAGTTAGATTGAGAAGATTTACTTATAAAAAGGAGAGCGTCACTTCTCTAGCTATGGCGGGTCAAAAAGCTTCACTTGCCATCTTAGACAAAGAAAATGATATAGATATGAAAAAAAGAGTGAGATTAACTCCTGTTGTAATATTTGGCCCTTATGCATTTATCCCATTATTAATCGTCGGATTAATCATCGATATCTTATTCTTCTCAGGAGGAGGATTAGTAACTATACTTTCTGGGGTTCTTGGATTATTATTCTTTATTCTTTCTTATGTTTGTTCCTTTATGGAATTAAAAACTGAAAAGAAAGCACAAGCAAAAGCCTTAGAAATATTTGAAAAAAATAATTTAGCTAACGAAGAAGAAAGAGAAATGATGAAGAGTTTATTTAAACTATATAACATTGAATACATCAACAATATGATTATTGCAATGTTAGAGTTTATTTACTACATTCTTCAAATCGCTTTATCTCTGGCTGCATCAAAGAGTTCATCAAAAAGCTAGAAAAAGCACCTTTCATTTGGTGCTTTTTTCATAATCAAAATTATTACTCGTTCTTATTTTTGATGATCTTTTATAAAAAGAATCAAGTTTGTTGTTTATACTATTCTCTGTTTCTTTCTAACATCATTAATATACCATAAAGGAATTCTATACATCATTTAGAGATCAATTTCTATATTTCCTAATGAATCAATAATTTCTTGAGTTACATCTATTGCGCTAATTTCTTGATCTATTAAAGAAGAAGGAATAGTAACATTATCATTTGTAATAACGACTTTTGTTACTTCATTTAGAGATTCATCTTCTCCATAAGAAGAATATGTAAATTCAGCGCTTAAAGCTTCATCCTTTTTATTTGCTTTTAAGCTGACTACTTCTTTATCATTATTCTTTATTGATAAATCAATAGAATTTTCACTAGCATCTAAAGCTAATACTACTTTATCGTTATATTCTTCAGTTTTTTCTCCAACTTTTGATGAATAGCTCTGTTCAATATTTCCATTAACTTTTAATGTCTTTTTACTATTATCTTGAGCCACAGTCATATTAACTTTTGAAGACTCTTCACTAGTCATTTGATTATATATATCAAGTTCATAATCATAAGAAGGAGTTTCCTTTTTTATTTCATTTAAAGAATCGATAGACATATTCACTTTGTCAATAGTTGATTCAAGTTTAAAACTTAAAGTACTAGTTGTTTCATTACTATAATTATATCCACCGTAACTAAAACTACTTGAAGAAAAAGAATTAACATCTAAAGTTAAAGAAGAACTAGTAACTTCATCTGATAAATTATGTGTTAATTTTAAATCCGCTTCAATGCTTAATGAAGAGCTAGAAGAAGGATTAAATGATCCAACAGGTAAATTAGGTTTTAAAACTAACTTATATTCATTAAAGTTATATCCGTCATAACCAATTTGGAAACTGAATTCTCCTAAATAGGTAGAAATCATAGTTTTTGTGGTTGCGTCAGTAATTCCTAATACTTCAGATACTTTTTCAACTAATTTTTCTTTTGTAAAAGTAAATGTTTTATTCTTATAATCAAATTCAAAATCATTTAGGCTAAATTTAATTTTAGATAAGTATTGATCAAGATCAATATTAACATCTAAAGAAGATAAGATTAAATCGACATAATCGATCGTATTTTCTCCTACATCTGGTAGTTCTACAGATCCAGCGTTAGAAATTGTTTCTTTAATTGTTCCTAAGTCTAATAAATATACTGTTGATTTTTCTTCAATTTCACTTCCAAAATAGATTTTATCTTCCTTTTGCCAAGTATAAGCATCGTATGAAGATTCTTTTTCACCTATTGTTTTAGTAATTGAAGCTTTTGCATTAGATATATGAATTGAATCTAACATAGAGTTGACGTCAACTTCTTTAGAAGAAGTGACAACTGATTGAATCGCTTCATTGACTGAGTCCTTAGATAATGAAAGATTTGTTACTTCATTACTAAAGTTTTCTTTAATTTGTTCTTCACCTAATTCTTTTCTCTTTGTTTCATCTTTAGAACAAGAAACAGTAGTAACGCTTAGAAAAAGGGCTAAAACAGTTGAAAATACATATTTTGCATTTTTTCTCATGATAAGAAACCTCCTTTATTCAAGTAAATTATATCACAAATCAACATATAGTTATCAATATTTAAGAATAATTAATCGTTATCTTTCTTTTTAAAAACTACTTTATCAAATCTAGTGATTATTTGTTTTAAATAAAATTTTCTTTCTCTTCCTTCCACAAGAAGAATAGTTAATGCTTCCCAAAAAACTACTGTTGTGGCTATATCTAGAATATAAGAAAATATTTCATAAATTAATCCTATGTTTTTCCACATTGATAATATGGTAAAGGTAGAAATTAATAAAACGATTCCCACGCCAATTAAACTATATGCTAAACGATTCTTAGAAAATTCATTTCTCTTCATTTTTTTATATTCTAACATCATATTTTTTTGAAAAATAAATTTAAGTTCTTCTTCAGTATATTCACCTAAATCATCAAAGGTGACATTTAAATCGATCTTATATTTTTTAGGAGAATATTCTAAAGCTTCTTTCAACCATTCGACAAAGTCATCAGATAAAGCAGGAACTCCTGATTTTAGATTTGGATCAAAGATATCTTCTGGTGAAGAAAATTCTAAATTAAAATTAGTTCTCTTATTTTCATCATCAATATCGAAAAATTCTCTTTCTACTTCAAATTTTTTAATTATTTTTTTCTTTTCTCTTAATTTCATTTTTTTATCCCTCTTATTCTTATATAAAAGAAAAATAGATCCATTTCTCACTTCTAGAAAAAATAAATCATTTAGCTTACTTTTATTGTATATTTTCTTATTTCATCAGGCAAATAAAATAATTAACTATAATTTACTTATACTGGAAATCTTGCATATAGATAAACTCTTTATCTAAAAAAGAATGATCTATGTTCAGATAAATCATTCTTTTTGTCAAGGAGATTATTTCTAGTATATCTTTTTTTTAAAATTGAAGTTTTCCAATCGGGATGAAGGAATATTATTTAATAAAACTTTTACTTTCTTGTATGTTTCAATAAATTCGTCGATAACTACATATTCATTTATTGTATGCTCATTATAATAACCAACGGAAACATTACAAGAAGCGATATTATAGTTATTAGAAATATGTCTAATATCTGTTGAAGTACCCGTTTTATAAATAAAACCCGTTTCTTCCATTAATTTATTTAGTTCATCATTATAAGAATCATATGTCACATAATCATTTTTTTCTCGCCTATCTAATTGAAGCAAGTAATTACTTCTATTAATTAATTCTTCAAAAATAGATTTATTTCTCATAAGCTTATATACACCTATACATCCAACTTCTTCATCTTCAGTAAAGATAATATTAGGGCGATCTCCATCTTCTAAAAGTTGAAGAATAATAGCTACTCCACAACGATCATCTCCACCTAAGATATGATCATTACTTCTTATAATTCCATCTTCTATCAATATTTCTTTTGGATATTCACTTTTCTTTACATCTAAATGGGCAAGTAATGTAAGAGGCAAATTACCAAAAGCGATAATACCTCCTTCAAGACTATAAATGTTATCCTTTGAATAAAAATCCAATAATTTGTTTTCTAAATATTTTTTTAATTCTTCTTGCGTATTTTTCAAAATACTAATTAATTTATTTACTATAATAATCACTCCTTTCTACTCTTTATTTCTTTTGTAATATCTAATAGTAAATTTTGATGAAGGAATATCTTCTTCTCCTCCAATGATGATATCAATATCTGTTTTTAATTTTTTCATTGCAGCACATACGGTAGGAACTCTCGATAATAATTTCATTTCCTTATGAATATCATAAGCATTAATATCGATATATTCTCCATTTGATGTTGCAATTTTTCGTTTAATGAAATCTGTTATTTCAATAATTCCTTTTCTTGGTCTTAATGCATATTCTACTTGCCAAACTCCATTTTGATCTGGATAAGCTCCATATTCAAAGAATTTTACTCCACCTTTTACTATTCTATAATCAGGTATCTTTTCCATCTCATCATAGGTAAGATATTCTAGTCCAACCAATTCTTTAATTTTGTCCATAGAAACAGTAAAATGTTCTTTCCCTTCTTTTAGATTATCATTCAAATAATCAAATAATGCTTGAAATCTATTTGTTTTAGTCATAATGTTTTTCCTTTTTACCTCCTTTTCTAAAGTCTCTACTCTTAGTTCTAATTCTTTTACTCTGTTCATAAATTCTAATAATAGTGATTCGTTCATTTTCTTTTCTCCTTTCCAATTTGAATTCAAATTATTATTGTAATTACACCTATATTATAATCAATACTATTTAGTTTTGCAAGCGGTATTTTAGTTTTTCTCATAGTTTTTTAAATAGTATAAAAAATACATAGTAAAACTATGTATAGTAAATTAAAAAGGCTTTAGTTTTTTAAAAAAGAGAGAGTTTCCTCCCTCTTTATTATTATTTATAGAATTTTATTCAACTCTAGTTAACGCTCCAGTAGAAGAATTAATATTATATTCTACTGCTTTTAATGGAGCTGAAAGATCATTAGTGTAGGCTAAAAATAACTAGTAAGAGTTTCTTTTAATGTTAATGCATAATATCCTGAATACCCATCAGAAGTGGTATATAGTGTAGAACCTAGTTTAATTTCTGTAAGCATATCTTTAGAAGAGAAATTCAAATATTTAATTGTAGATTGATTGCTACTATTAATAAATATAAACTTAAATCCATATCTATTAGTATTATTAACTCCAAAGGTGAACCTATACATACTAGAAGCTTTTTGGGCTTTTAATAGATTGCCAAGATTTGATTCATAAGTTACAGTATATAGCGATTTTCCATTGGCCCCTCCATCTAATTCAGCACCTACTCTAGTATTATTTGTTAAATAAATATATTTTCTTATTTTTGATGAACTATCTTTTGTTGCAATACTATCTGTCTGTTTATCGTTATTATTAATAATAAAATAATCATAATTATCATCGATGCTTAATTTATATAAAGAATTATTAAGAAAAGTCGCACCATAATCCGATAAAGTCTTTCCTGGCCATGCTTTATTATATGTTCCATAAGTAGAAGAATAAGCATAAATATAAGTATTTGTATTACTTATTGTCCAACCAGAGAATAAACTTACATCCAGATAATAATCTTTATATGTTGAGATATCAAATTTCCCATATAAAATCGTATCACCTGTAATAGTATCATCCCTTCCCCATTTAATAGTAAGCGCTGACTCTTTATACCATCCGAATATGATTATTCTAAGAAGCATAATTATCAAGTTTTATCTTCAAAGAAGATAGGTCCAAATATTCTGATTATCGTTTATATTTGCAAAATCACCCAAATGCTCTTGTAGTTCAATTAGATACAGTCATAGGTTATATAGATGGAAAGTATTCCGTTCTTACTATCGAAATCGTTAAATACAAATTTCAATTTGTAATATTACTTACAAGTCATACATCAGAAGCAGTAGCTAATGCATTATTATCCATTTTTGAAAAAATGAAAAAAATAGATAATGAATTAGGACTTCAAATGTATTCATATTTCAGTGAATTATTTCTTACTGATAATGGTCCTGAATTTGATTCGCTTTTAAACTTATGTAATGAAGATCCTAATATGCATGTTTTCTATTGCCATCCACTTTCTTCTTTTGAAAAGGGAGCTTGAAAAAGAAATCATGTTCTAGTTAGATACATTCATTATAAGGATGGTCATTTGATGGAATGACTCAAGAAGAAATCAATATATTGTTTTCTAATATTAATTCTTACCCAAGAAAGTCCTTGAATGGAAAAACTCCTTACCAATGCGTGCTAGAAGATTACACGTTTAGGTAAAGAGTTTCTTCGGGACTACAAGCAATATGTAACTATTATGGTTATGAATTATATACTTTTTTCTTTGGAGGAGATTTATTAGAAGGTGAGTCATGGGAAAAAGGTAAATTAGGTGGAGATATTGAAAAAGATGCACAACTAGAAGCATTTAATATTGCAATAGAAATATCGCTAAATATTTACTAAACAGAAAGGAAGATAATGATGAAGTATTATCTTTATGCGAGAAGTTATGTGGATGCAAATTTAAATCAATCTATCAAATGTTAATAGATAATCACTTCTATTCTAGATTTTTGAAATAACTTATAAATAATGTACGTTTGCTTCTTTATATTGATCTCTTGGTTCTAAAGTTTCATCAGGATGACCGATATAAATTATATTTAATGGTACTTGCTTTTCAGTTAAACTTAATATTTCGCTAACTCTTTGTTCCGCTCTTTTTTGAGGATGAATTCCACACCAAAGAGATCCTAACTTTAAATCTGTCGCGGCTAAAAGAATATTCTCTGTTGCGGCAGAACAATCTTGAATCCAATAAGGAGATAATTGAGATGGTAATGCTCTACTTAAATTACCACATACAACGATAGCTAAAGGAGCGTTAATATTAGAAAAACGCGAAGCTTTTCTAAGCTTTTCTAATGTTTCTTTATTTGTAATAACATAAAACTCCCAAGGAGTTCTATTACAAGCACTTGGTCCTGACATTGCCGCGTGTAATAAGTAATCTATATCTTCTTTTGATACTGGTTCATCTTTATATTTTCTAATGCTTCTTCTTGCTTTTAATACTTCTTTTAATTCCATATTATTTTCTCCATTCTATTTCATTATAAATAAAGTAATGATCTGATACTCTTTGATTTTCTTCTTTCAATAATATTTTATAATCTAATACTTTGATATTATTGCTAGTAAAGAAATAATCTATATGCCTATTAGATGAACTATTATTGGAATCTAAAGGAAAAGCAAATGTAGGATTAGCATTTGCATCTATATTAAATAAATCAGTATTGGATTTTAATCCTTTAGTTAATAAATAGTTATATTCTTTAGATCCATAATAAGCATTAAAATCGCCTGAAAGAATAAAGTTTTTATCTTTGATTCCTTTTTTTAGTAAATCTACTTGGTCAAAGTATTTTTCTTTTCCAAAGTCCCATCCCATATGAACTGTATATAATCCGATTTCTTCATCGTTTACTTTGATTTTTGATCTAACGACAATTCTAGTTAACCAAGATGTATCTCTAGATTTAGAAATATAATAAAAATCTTTTTCTAAAAGTGGATATTTACTGCAAATGGCTAGTCCTTCTTCATAAATATCAAATCCATATTTTTTATGTTCATAGTAAAAATAATAGTTATCCTTTAATTCTTTATAGATAGGATAAAGATTACAATCTTCTTTAATATTATCTACAACTATTGGGGAATCTTTAGATTGAGCTACTTCTTGGAAAAAGCAAACATCTAAGTCTAATTCTTTAATTAATTTAGCTATTCTTAAGGATTTCTCCTTTTGATTTTCTTCTTGCAAACAATGCAAATTAATTGATCCTAGTTTCATTTTTAACGCCATATTTTTTCACCCAATATAAATATATCATAAAAATTATTTCACTTCTTCTCATACAAGATATAAAAATCATTAATTGTAAAACTTGCTTTTTCTTCTTGATTTTCTAACTTTAAAAGAAGATACTCTTTTTCAATTTTACTTACATTTATTACTTTTTCACTTTCTTCACGCATTGTAATTTTATTATCTTTTTCCACTAAAAAATTAACAGAATAAGTAAATTGACTATAAATGATATTGCTAAAAATATTGTTAATATTTACTTGTCCTTTTAAAAGTAACAAAGTTTTATCTTCTTCACTTTGACTAATAGAATAATCTATATCAAAGTATAAAGATTTATCCACGCCATAATAATTATAGATAACACCATATTTTGAAGAAGTGGAATAAACTAGATATCGTTCATCTTCATTATCTTCATTTTCAGCATAGTATAAATCGCATACAACATTAGAGTTTTCCTTATAAAACTCCATTGTAACTAATCCGTGATATCTTTCATTATAACTTAATGAAAGTCGATCTTTAGAATAGTCAAAGCCTAGATAATTACCGCCAATTCTAAAATGCTTATTAATGTATAAATACATATCATTCCAAGAAGAAAGATCACCATAGGTATTTTCTGTTATCTCATTTGGAAGAACTTCTTGGTTATAATCAGAAGAACCAATCGTAGATTTTATAGTTTCATTTTTATCGATATTAGTATTGTAGTATAAATACTTTGCTTGATTATCTTTTGTTATTCCTAAAGCGCAATAACAAAGGAAATATCGATAATGTCCTTGCACATCATGATTTCCATTCTTACCAGCGAAAGAAGTAAATGCTTTATTAACGTTATCAGGATTAATAAAATTATTACTTATTGAAGAATATATAGTATATTCATAAATTCCTTCTTTATTTTTATTTACTTTGCCTTTTATAGGCATATCAGTAAATAGGAATTTGTCTATATCATATTTTTCTTTCACCACTTCTAATACTTCACTATTAGAATATTCCACCATATTAGGATAAGTGGTAACACTACCAAAGCAAGAAGATAAGCAAGAAATAGTAAATAGGAAAGGTAAAAATAACAATGATTTTTTCATATTAACACCAAAACTCTAGATTACCGATATTTACATCAAAAGAAGTATTATTGACAATAACAAAATTGTGGTTGACTTTATATTCTGATACGTTATAGCAATACTTGCCATTACTTGAAACAAAATTATAATCAACTTTTATTTTCTCTAAACCATTTCTATAAACATAAAGAGAAGTATTATTACCATCGTAATATCCCATTAAGTAATCTGGTATTCCATTTGTTGAATATAGTTCTCCGCCTTTACAAAGAACAAACTCTTTTTTATCATTTCTATAAACATTAACATAGCTAAACTCATATCCTTTAAGAGTAAAAGATTGTACTCTATTTGATGGAGTAAGAGAAATCTTTTCAGCATTTATCACTTCTAATTTCCCACTTCTAGCGCTCTTTAAAATAATATTAGCCACGATGAAAAAAGAAGCGATAAGAATGGAAAAAACAATAATTATGATAATTATTATCATTTGCATTTTAATCTTTTTATTTTTCTCTACAATTACTTTTTCAATATTATCTTTAGGAAATAAATAATCTTTATCGACGTTAAAATAAGAGCATAAAGAAGCAATTACTTCTTCACTTGGTAAACCTAGTCCATTTTCATATTTGGCAATTGAGCTTCTAGAAACGTGAACGATAATGCCTAATTCTTCTTGAGAAATATTTTTCTTGTTTCTTAATTCCTTTAATATCGCGCTGAAATCTTTCATTTTGTTTTCACCAAAATAATAATAACATATATATCTAAAAACTACTTGTTACTTAGTGTTATTTATAAATAACAACATCAATTATCTAAATAAAAACTACTTTTTATTTTTGTTTTCAATATATTGGCTTAACACATCCTCAAATGTTTGATATTCAGCATCTTCATAACAATACATATAGCATTTTTCTAATGATTTAGGTTTAAATTCATCAACTACTTCTATTGCTATTTCCGCGCATTTACGAAGAGGGAATCCATATATTCCAGTAGAGATAGGAACTAGTCCAACAGTTTTAAAATTGTTGGAATCAGCGATTACTAAAGTATTATAAAATGCTCGTCTTAGTTTTTCTTCATCGCCATCACTAGGACCTACTGCATGGATAATATGTTTAGCTTTTAACTTGTATCCATTAGTCATAACCGCATGTCCTGTTTTACATCCGCCGATTGCATTACATTCAGCTTGTAATTCATTCCATCCCGCAGCATTAAAGATTGCTCCACAAACCCCACTTCCTCCTTGAAGTCTATCGTTTGCCGCATTGACGATCACATCGCATTTAGCGTATACAACGCTAGAGTGAACTAATTCTAATTTCATAAATCCTCCTTTATTTAATAAATTGAATGCATCTAAAATAGTTGCCCAGGCAGTTTCTTTTTTTCTTTATATGGAAACTCTTTATCGAAGTCTTCTACTTCTTTTTCATCGACAAAATAACCTTTAGGAGTAGAATATTCTCCCTTAATGTTATTTAAACATCCTGGAATTAATTCTTTACACAAAAAGAACGAAGTATCTTCATTTTCATCTATTCCATGATATCTAATATTATACTTCTTTGCATAATCAAAGCCACTTTTCTCGTAAAAACTAATATCTCCTTCTAGAAATACCGCCTTATAACCTAACTGTTTGGCTTTGTCTAAGGAATAATCTAATAGAATCTTTCCATATCCTTTTCTTTGAAATTCTATAGAAATACAAATTGGCCCTATTGTTAAAACTTGTATGTTGCTCCCTTCGTCTGTTTCAATTTTAGCCTTCATAAAAGCTATTTGACCAATTATCACATTATCTTTTTCCATAACAAAATCAAGCTCACGGACAAAATCTTTATCATCTCTAAGTTTATGTAAAACATAATGCTCTAAACATCCTGGGCGATAGATATTCCAAAAACTATCTCTTACTAGAGATTCTACTTCGCGATATTCTTCTTTTCTTTCTAAACGGATAATTACATTTTCTTTAGTCATATTAACTACTCTCTTCTTTTATTAGTTCTATAAATAACTCTATTGAGCGTTGTAATACATATTGTAAACAATATAGCCACTTATTCCTTTTAGTGAGCCTTCATAGGTTTCTTGAGCCATCATGCATCTAGGTTCTTCAAGAGGAATACCGCTAGTAGGATAAATATTATATTCTGAAGAAGTTTTAAAGCCAACTCGATTATAAAAAGCGAAATTCCCTTCAACAGTTATCCCTTTAAATCCATACTCTTTTACTTTTTGTATTCCTAAAGTTAACGTGGTAGATCCTATCCCTTTTTTAAAATAATCAGCGTGAACTGAAACTGGGGCTAACATAACTATATCGTTATTATCTAAATGTTCTCCTTTGGGTGTTTTTGACAAAGGAAAATGTGAAAATAAAAAGTGTCCGGCAATCTTTCCATCTAGTTCAGCGACAAAAGATAATTCTGGTATATAATACTTAGACGCTCTGATTTCTTCAATTAACGCTAGAATGTCACTTCCATCTGAATAAGAAGTTCCTTCTTGAAATGAACGTAAAACCAAGGAAATTATATCTTTATAGTCTTTTGGTGTTTCTGGTCTAATAGTAATGTCGTTTCTCATATAATCTCCATTCTAGACAATCTAATAATGTGTTGTTTAACTTCATATTACAATTTCATTATATGATTGTTTTATCTACCTTGCAATTAACAGTTAATTCATCCATTATAACTGAGTTTTTTATTAAACTAATTATCGTCACATATATTTCAAATAAAATCTAATAGGTATAAAATAGATATAGAAAATAGAAAAGAAAGATTTATGAACAATTATCACACTCACAAATTTTACTGCGGACATGCAGGTGGTACAGTAAAAGAATACGTAGAAACAGCGATTAAAAATGGAATGAAAATCCTAGGCTTTAGCGAGCACGCTCCTTTTAAAATATTTGGCGATAGAATGTCATATGAAGATTTTTTACAATACTTAAAAGATATTGAAGAATGTCAAAAAGAATATTCCTCTAGAATTACTATTCTTAAAGGGCTAGAAATTGAGTATATAGAAGATCAATTAGATTATATAAAAGAACTAAAAAGCAAATTAGATTACCTATGTTTTGGCGCGCATTTTTATAATGACGGCCCTGATATACTAAATAAATCCACCTATGAAATCACAAGTAAAAAGCAAATCAAAGAATATGGTAAATATGTAGTTAGAGCGATAAAAAGCGGCCTTTTTGATTTTATCGCTCATCCTGATCTATATTTGATTAACTATCCTAAATTTGATAGAACATGCAAGAAAGTCGCTCATCAAATCTTTAAAGTCGCGGAAAAATATGATGCCATTTTAGAAATAAATGCAAATGGGATTAGAAGAGGATTAGTTACTAAAAAAGATGGTACTTATTATTCTTATCCTTGCTATAAGTTCTGGGAAATTGGAAAAAAGTATAAAGTAAAAGTCATAGTGGGTTCCGACTCTCATAATCCAAAAAATCTATGTGATGAAGCTTTTCTAAAAGCAAACGAATATGCACGAAGTTTAGGTCTAGAAATAGTTGATAGTTTATCGATAAATATGAGCAAAACAAAGAATTACAAATGATTTAGAAAAAATATTTGATTTTACCCAATACAAAAGTCAAATAATGTGGAATAGTAATTATATCGCCTTGTTGAGCAATGTTATAATCCCCGATTTTTATTAATTTTGTTTTACCATAATGTTCAGGATGCGCCATAACTACTTTACTCGACTTAGTATTACCCGTTTTTGCTTTTGCCTCGATCAATGTAGCACTTCCATTATAAGAAATAACAAAATCTATTTTTAATCCGCTTTCTTTTGCATAATAAGTGTCAATTCCCGCTTTATAAAGAGAATCAAATACTAAAGCTTCATAAAGCGCACCTTTCTTATAAATTCCGGGGGAGTTTACAACATAATTTTACTAAATTCCGAGCGAGTTTTCTGACAAATCATACTAAATTCCGAGCGAGTTTGCCGACAAATCATACTAAATTCCGAGCGAGTTTTTAAAAACAATTCTATTTTTTTATCGATTTTTTCAATGTCTCCTTCATACATATGCTTATATTTTCTGTTTTAACTTCAATAGTAACGGCTTATCTATTCTTTTCTAATATAAATTCCTGTTTCTAATCTGAAAATAATTGTAGTAATATTTGTAGTAATATAAAAAATAATTGGTTTTATTTAGAATTTAATCATTCATTGATATACTCAAAGACTTATGACTGAAGTGACGAAAAATATCAATCTATTGTTTCTCGATATTTCGCTGGTGTAAGACCATATTTTTTTTGAAATGACCGAGTAAAATACGAATGGTTATCAAAACCGCAATTAGAAGCGATATCAACTATTTTATGATCCGTTTCTTTTATCTGTTTTCCAGCCATCTCTAGTCGATAATTTATTAAATAGGAATTAAAACTCATCGAAGTTAATTCTTTAAATAATTTCATAAAATGACTTTCAGAGAATCCACATAAATCTGCGACTTCTTTAACTGTTATTCTATTAGAATAACTATTTTGTACGTGATATAAGGCGTTTTTTATCTTTTCATATTTTATTTGAAGAAGCGTATCTTTTTTATCTGATGAAATATAGTTTTGATTTAAATGATGCATGATCATATATAGATTTGATTTTACAAGATATTCACAATTAGTATAACTATCTCTTCTATGCTCAATTAAAGAACAAATAAGAGGTGTTAGTATTAAATTTAACTTACTTCCTTTTTCTTCGTGATAATTCACATTTTTTTCGTGAACAATAAATGGCTTTATATACTTATTATAGCATGCGCTTTCAGAAGAACTTTCTAGCAAAGAAAGGCTAAATAATATATTAAAATATTCTGAATTACTAGATTCTATTTGCTCAAACGAATGAATAGTTTGGGGCATTAAAATAACGATATCTCCTTCCTTAACCTTATACTCATTAGACCATATAGTGATTTTCATTTTTCCTTTAGTAATATAAATAATCTCTACTTCATCGTGCCAATGAAGAGGATATGAGTTAAAATAATCTGGAATTATTCCATGATAAACTATATATGGAAAATCCTTAGTTCCATGGATTTTTGTTTCATGTAACAACGGTTCTTTCATTTTACCTCCGACAAATAAATAATAGGATTGTGTTATTATTTCAATAATATACTAATAGAATTATACTATGCAAAATAATATAATGCAATTAGTCAAGGTTGAGGAGGTGGATTAATGGAAACGATGTATGTAAACGATAAAGCTTTTACAGTAATAAAACTACTAGGCCATGGAAAGGGCGGATATTCCTATTTAGTGACCGATGGGAATAATAATTACGTATTAAAACAAATTCATCACGAACCTTGCTCCTACTATCAATTTGGAAATAAAATCCAAGCGGAAATAAATGACTATAATCGTTTAAAAACTATTGGAATTCTAATTCCTAAAATGATTGACGTAGATATTGAAAACGAAAGGATATTAAAAGAATACATAGAAGGAGATACCATTTTTGATTACGTTAAAAGAAACGAATTAAAACCTACATATCTAAAGCAAATGAAACAAATGTGCGATTTACTTTATAAGGCTAATACAAATATAGATTATTTCCCTACCAATTTTGTTGTTCAAGATGAAAAATTATACTACATAGATTATGAATGCAATAACTATATGGAAGAATGGAATTTTGAGAATTGGGGAATTAAATATTGGTCTCAAACAAAAGAATTTTTGGATTATATTAACACTAAAAATAACAAATAGAAATTAATAATTAATCTATTTGCTATTATATAATTATCTCTTTTCTTTGCGTTACCTAAACTTAAGGTAACGCTTTTTTCAATCACTTAATAACATAATACTAGTTGTTAATGTAAATTCGTTATATTTATAATTATTTGAGTTATATGTTTTTATTAGTATTAATAAACATAAAAATACTCTATAATGTTTTTGGTGAAAGAAATGAAGAAATACAAAGCATACATATTTGATATGGATCTAACCTTATTAGACACGATAACCTCCGCGAAAAAGAGCTATATCGCGGCATTTAAAGAAATTGGAATCACTTTCGATGTAACCACAGTTACTCATCATTTAGCCATTCCATTAACTTCTTCTTATAAAGAATTTGAAAAAGAAGCGAAAGGTTCTTATAGCCTATTTTTAGAGACATTTAAAAAAGTGGCTAATGAGACTTTCGCTGTAGATTCTAAGATATATACTGATGCTTTAGATCTAATTAAGCATTTACTTACCAAGAACGTAAAATTAGGAATTGTAACTAATAGAGAAATAAAAAACGTATTAGATATACTAAGAGGAACAGAAATAGAAAATGCGTTTGACTCAATCATCACCTGTGATGCAGTTACTAATCTTAAACCAGATCCAGAGCCAATCAATAAATGCCTAGAACAATTAAAGTTAAATTGTGATGAAGTTGTATATATCGGCGACGCTAAAAATGATTATCTAGCTTCTAAAAATGCAAATGTCGATTTCATTTGTGTAGAAAGATATAACAATTGTGACTTTGCTTGCGAAAATAAAATCAATTCATTAAAGGAGATTATCGATTAATCTTCTTTTTATATTGATTCACATAATTATAAACCTAAAATCAAAAAGCCTCGTTTTCTAAACAATAAAGTTTAAAATGCGAGGCTTTTATATTAAACAAAACTATTTACTATGCATATAACATTGCTGATCCACCAGTAATAATCCAGCAAGATAGCATCGCAACAATAATTGCACCTAAGAAGATATTACCCGTTTTTCTATAACAATACGTGCATATAAATGAGAAGACGAGAACTTGTGGAGCAAATACGATAAGAAGTGACATAAATGGTCCACCGAAGGTTGGACTAAATAATAAGTCGGCTCCAGGTCCAATTTGTAAGAAGAAAGGAATATATTCAATTAGGCATAATAATAGAATTCCACCTACCATGCATAAAGCATATTTCCACCAGCATTTCAAGAAGGCGACAAACCCTTTTTCTTCGGTGTGTTCAACTCTTGAACAAGCAAAGATTCTAGAGTTATTTAGAATAAAGAATAATGTAAAGATAGGAATGTAAACTAAGAATTGACCAAATCTACTCCATGAGAATCCTTTAAAGAAAGGCCAAATAAAACGATAATCTAATTGTGCTGAAGTTTCAAAGATAATAACTTGTAGATACATCCATAATACGCCGATAAAGGCAACTAGAACTGATTTACCAAGTAATGCCCAGTCGAATCTATTTCTATGTTTTTCATCATCTCTAGCAAATCCTAAATCGACAAAGTCAGTAGT
>CAMEOO010000027.1 GCA_945929875.1 uncultured Caryophanales bacterium | reverse complement strand
GAAATAGGAAGGAAACATAAACTTTTATAGAGTTTTATAAGTTTTCTGGAACGGTTTATTTGTGATAACATATACTTTAATTTCTCTTTTTTCGCATTCTTGTAAAAACTCTTGAAGTCCATCAGAAAGAATTCCTCGATAAGTAAAGTAATCTTCACAATATAATTCCAACATTTTTAATATTGAAGGATTAGATAAATCAGAGTCATATTTTTTTGATAAATAATTAATTATTCCTTCTAAATTTAAATTTATTACTTCTTCAACATCGCTTAGCGTTATCTTAGGAGAATCCACTCCTTTATGTGAAAATAAGGCTTTTCTTATTCCATTATAAACAATTATTGAAGTATTGATATATTGCTCGTCAAAATCGATTATTACTACTTTCTTCATATATTTTCCCCTTTGCTTTCTTATAATTGTTACAAATATAGAGTAATTCATTTTATTAACATATGAAACAAAAAAATAAATTTTTTTAAAGTATCATTATTGAAGTTGTCAAATAATACTAATCAATAGAGGTAATTATTTATTGTGATAATCCGGATATAATACTATATATAAATTTGTCTTAAATAAAGTTAGGACAATTTTAAGACAAATGGAGGTTACCAAATGATTATTAGTATCAGTGAGAGAATAAAAGAATTGAGAGAAAAACAAAATATAACTCAATCTAGCCTTGCTAAAAAATTAAACATCACTAGATCTGCAGTAAATGCTTGGGAGATGGGTATTTCTATTCCAAACGTAGAAAAATTAGTTGAACTATCTTCTCTTTTTAACGTTTCAGTTGATTATTTATTAGGAGTAAATAGTTCCTTTACTATCAATATTTCTAATCTTTCAGAAGAAGAAAAGAAGTTAGTGTTGAATTTAGTTAATATTCTTTCAGAAAAATAATTATATTTAAAATTATTTTTTTTCTCTTATTTTTAAATATTGTTTATACATTTCTTTTATTTCTAATTATGAAAAACTAAAAGAAATCTATAGAATTTTTGTGCATAATTCTATAATTCATTTTTTTACCTTCATTATTAATACAGATATCATCAAATAAAAATGGTTTTTTTAAAGATTAGTTTTATATACTTTTACTAATAACTCATGAATAATTAAAGGCAAAGCGCTAATAAGGATGACAAAAGTCCATTCTAGAAAAGATAAAGACACCGTTTGAAATATCTTGCTCATAAACGAGAATTCCACCACGATAAATTGAAGTAAAAAGCCAACGAAGAAAGCAATAAATCTTAAAGGATTTTTATTTTTTATTATAGTAAATAAATATGCTTTTATATTACTCATTCCAATCATGTGGAAGATCTCACTGATACTTAGTGAACAAAAAGAAAGAGTTCTAGCTTTATTTAAGATAATTTCATCTTGTAATATTAGTCTAAGTGAAGATAGATTAATAGAAATATTTAGTTTAGATAATTCACTTATAGGAATAATAAGATAGCTAACTATCGTAATTAAACTGATTAATCCTCCATAGAACAAAGTTATAAATAACCCTTTATTATGAAATAAAGACTCATCTTTTTTTCTTGGTTTATCTTTCATGATATCGCTATACTTTTTATCGCTACCTAAAGCTAAAGCAGGTAAAGAATCACTAATAAGATTTACCCATAAAATATGAATAGAAATTAATGGTGAAGGAATATTTAAAAATACGAAGAAAAGAATGGAAAAGACTTCTCCTAAATTGCTAGAAAGCAAAAATAAAATTGCTTTTTTAATATTTAAGAAAACATTTCTTCCTTCTTCGATAGCTTTTTCTATCGTTTGGAAATTATCATCTTGAAGGATGATGTCACTACTTGATTTACTGACATCACTACCATTTTTACCCATGCTGATTCCTACATCAGCTTTCTTTAACGCTGGTGAATCATTTACTCCATCACCTGTCATCGCCACTACGTGATTTCTCTTTTGATAGTACTCGACAATCTTAACTTTATGAAGAGGGTTTACTCTTGAAAACACCTTATATTTTTCAATTGAATCATCTTCTAAACTTATCTCATCAACTAAAGAAAGATCTAAACATTCTTCTTTCTTTTCGCAAATTCCAATTCTACTACCGATCGCATAAGCGGTATCTAAAGAGTCACCGGTAATCATAATTGGTTTAATAGATGCTTTCTTTAGTATTTCTACTGATTCTTCTATATTTTCTCTAGGCGGATCCATTAATCCAACGATACCCAAAAACACTTGATCATATTCACTTAAATTATAAGAATAAGAAAACGCAATAACTTTTAAAGCATCTTTTGCCATTGTTTCTACTTGTAAAATTAAATTATTTTTCATTTCTTGATTTAAAAGGATTTCTTTTCCATCAAGATAAAGATATTTACATTTTGCTAAAACTTTTTCAAAAGCTCCTTTAGTAATTAAAGAAGTTTTAGAGTTTAATTTACACACTACCTCCATAATTTTTGAATCAGAATTAAAAGGAATTTCTTTTATTCGATGACATTTCTTCTTTACTTCTTGATAATTACTCACGTATTTATTTAAAGCGATTTCTAGAGGATCTCCCACCTCTAAATTAGCGTTATTATTGAAGACAAACGCTTCCTCTAACAAAGTATTTTTAATATCTGTAACATATCTATTGTTAAAATAGATTTTTTCTACCTTCAATTTGTTTTCAGTTAATGTTCCGGTTTTATCAGAACATACTACATCGATAGATCCTAATGTTTCTACGCTCGGAAGAGTTCTAACTATCGCATTGACTTTGACAAGTTTTACTACCCCTAAAGACAAAACGATAGTTACAACGGCAGGTAAGCCTTCAGGAATGGCGGCAACAGCTAAAGAGATAGCAAATATTAAGGATTCCATTAAATTGTATTTCATTAAAAAAGCGTAAGCTAAAACTAATAGAACAATTATAATAGTAAAAATTCCTAAGAATTTAGATAATTTAGCTAATCGAATTTGAAGAAGAGTCTTACTAGATCCTTCATCAATTAAATTTGCGATCTTACCTACTTCAGTTTCCATTCCTTTTCTTATGCAAATCCCTTTAGCGTTTCCTCTTATAATTTTTGTTGACATAAAAGCTTCATTTATTCTTTTAGAGATAATTTTATCTTCTAAATTTTCATCGATAAACTTTTTTTCTACTGGCAAAGATTCTCCACTTAGTATCGACTCATCGATTTCTAAAGAATTAGTTTCAAATAAAAATAAATCAGAAGGAACAATGTCTCCTTCTTGAAGATAAATGATATCTCCAATAACTACTTCATAAGAAGGAATTTTAATTAGTCGAGCATCTCTAATTACACTTGCGTGAGGGGATGATAACTTTTTTAAAGACTCTAGAGCTTTCTCCGCTTTATATTCTTGAAAAGCCCCGATAAGAGAATTGATAATTAAGACAATTAATATTATTGCTACATCGATATATTCTTTTAAAAAAATAGAAAGAATTACCGCAAAAAGAAGAAGATAGATGGTAGGATCATTAAATTGTTTCAACAAAGTAATAATAAAAGATTTTTTCTTTTCTTGCTTTAATACATTTAATCCATAGATATTCTTTCTTCTATTTACTTCATTTGAGGTTAATCCATTATTCAAATTCGTGGACAATTGTTTTTTTAATGACTCTAGATAGCTCATAATCTTCCCTTTCAAGTAAATATATGATTTATCTAGGCTGTTTTTAACAAAAAAAGTAACCCTAAGGCTACTTTACTCAACATACCAATCTTTATGATCCATTTGAATTTCTTTTATGGTTTCATTGATGATATTTACTTCTTCATCAATTCTAGCAAGATATTCATATTTTTTACTTAATTTGTCTTTCTTATAGTATAAATTTAAATACTCATCATAATTTGTTTCCATATATGCTGCAACATAGAGGCAAATCTTTATGCTTTCAAAGTTATTTTTGTTTCTAACCACCGAACGAATATCTCTCTTTAATTCCCAGAAATAGCGATCGCTTTCTTCAAATCGCTTTTGCCTACAATATTCGTAAATCTTTCCAGAGTAACCCAAATATACTTTTGAAAGATCGCAGATTTCATCGTTAAATTTAATTAATACTTCACACATTCTTAAAGCTCTAGTGTATTCTTTATTGTCGATTAGATAGTAGTAATTATAGTAGATCCCATCTAATTCAAAAGGAGTAGTTGGATTCTTATATTCATAGTATTCTAATTTTGACCTTCCATTTACTAAAGCTTCAAATTGCTTTAAATTTCGATGGAAAAGTTCACATGATTTACTAGAATGAATTAATCTTAAAGTAAATCCATCATTATAAGAATCTAGTCTAACCGGAATTAAATTACCTATGCAAATAAATGGGATAAAACTAAAGATGAATAAAAGGTAATATTTTAAATCTAACTCTTGAGGGAGTAATATGGAGACAATTAGAGCCACTAAAAAGAGAGGTAAAGAAAAAATAGTTCCTCCAAAAAGAAATAATTTATAATTTGGATTTTCTCTACTTGGAGCCATATTGACTCTACAGCCAAGTCCTTGCAGTTTCCCTTGCCTTACAATTATTTTATTATCTTTATTAACAACAAAATTGATACCCCAAAAATTAAATGATACTAAATGGTATCCACTTAATAAGCCTAATAAATATTTTCCTAAATAATATAAGCTAACTGATACTAGATATCCAACAATTAATACTATAATATCAAACACATAAATATTGATGTCAATGTAAGTTTGGACATATAGCACTTGGTAAACTAATAACGATAATAAGCAACCGATTAATATTAAACCAATAAATACTAATAACGACAAATTAGAATAATGCTTAAACTTTTTTTCTTCCATATTGATCTCCTACTATAAACTATTTAAATATATCTTTAAAGCTAAATCGTAATCTAAAGGAATATTAGAATCATAAACCTTAGAGTGATTACAAGTTAATTTGTTAACCATTTGTATTATATCATCTTTAGAAACATTGTAGCCTTTTAATGACAAAGAAAGATTAAATGATTTAAAAAATTCTTTTAATACTCTTATTCCTTCATCAATTATTTCATCTCCAGAAAGATTTTTATCTACTTCCAAAACATTAACGCAGAATTTAACCATCTTTTCTTGATCTAAATCTTTACAAGCTGCCATCCAACTAGGAATTAAAATAGCTAATCCTTCTCCATGGCTAATATTAGGAAATAATGCGGATAATTCATGTTCTAATTGATGAATAGGCATTTTAGAATTTTTTCCTAAACTAGTTAAACCATTATGAGAGTAAGAAGAAGCAATCATGATATTTGCTCTTGCCTGGTAATCATGTAAATCTTTAGTTAGTTCCCTACCATTATCGATGACACTTTTCATAAGGCCTTCCGCTAGATAATCGGAAAATTCATATCTTTCTGAATGATTAAAATATCTTTCAAAAGTATGAGATAAAATATCAACGATTCCACATCCAGTTAAATGTAAATTTAAAGAATAAGTTAATTCTGGATTTTCAATTACAAATAGGGGTCGATTTAATTCACTATTAAAGCCTTTTTTGATTTTTAACTCTCTAGAAGAAATGACACAAGACGTTGAAAGTTCACTTCCGCTGGCGGAATTAGTTAAAATCACTCCAACAGGTAAAGCTTTATTAGATTCCACTTTATGAAGAGAAATATCAAAAGGATCACCATTATAAAATACTCCGTGAGCGATTAATTTACCTGAATCGATGACACTTCCTCCACCAAGAGCCAAAATTAGATCAACTTTTTCTTTTCGACAAATCTCTATTCCTTCTTTACATAAAGAAACATCAGGATTAGGTTCAACTCCTCCTAATTCAACAAAGTCGATCCCATTTTCTTTTAAAGAAGAAACTACAACATCATATAGTCCACTACTTTTTACTGAGTTCTTCCCATAATGTAAAAAGACTTTTTTAAAGTTATAATCCTTAATAATCTTTCCTATTTCCTTTTCTTTTCCTTTTCCAAAAAATATCTTGGTTGGAGATATAAAATCAAAATCTAACATATTTTCACCTACGCTACTTGCTTTTCTTTCTTCTTATTTCTTTTTACTTCATCGATAATAGTGTCAATACTAGAATTAGCTTCAACAACTGCTTCTTCTAAAATTATTGCATTTTCCTCATCTGGATCTTTCATCATCGCTTGAATATCAAATTCTTCATATAGGTATTTTCTAGTGATAATTCCTACTCTTAGAGTTAACAAGCTATTAGCCGCCCCTTGAGTAATGCTCTTAGTCACTTCCCCAACAAGAGGGATATTAGTTAACGCACCTTTAACAAGTTTATTTATCCCTTCAAAGATGATTTCATCGATGTTAAGGGATTGAATCGTATAAGCAATCAAAGCATTTCTAAAGACTTTTAAAATTAATTTATATAGTTGAGGATAAGATGGATGATATCCACATACGACAACAATTCTCATTATCATTCTTATATTCATTAAGATAACTGTCGCTGCATCGAATTTATTGCTTTGACTTATCGCCGTTGAAATTAACACCTTAGTTGCACATTCATTAACTATTTTATTAATCTTTTTTGAAATTTCTTTATCATATATATCTCTTAAGACTAAGTTTAATTCATTTCTATCATCGATCACATTAACTATTTCTTTCTTTGAATCATCAGATATGACATCTGACTTAATTAGATTCGTAGCGACCTTCTTTAATTTTCGATAATTTTTTCGATTAATGCTCTTTTTGTCTTTAACATCTACCACATCTAAAGTGAAACATGGAGTTGATAGAGCAACAATAATAGGTCTAATTACAAAAAATCCAAGCAAAAATACAATAATTCCTAAGGATAAGTATCCTGCATGAGGATGAAGTTTATAGAAGAAATCAAAAATATCGATTGTACAACTAATGATAATTATCGACATTAAAATGATCCCCACCCAAGCGAAAATAACCAAAAGTCTTCTATTAGTCTTTTTTAAAATCGAAGCTTCTTTATTAGATTCAAGTTCTCTTCTTCTTCTACTATTTTTTACTAAAGGTAAGTATTTTTTCTTTCTCATATAACTCTCCAAGACTTATTGACTTAATTATATATTATAATTACATAAAAAAGAAGGAAGAAAAAATTCTTCCATAAATAGATTGTCTAATAATATTTAATTACTTGATTTTTTCTTATAATTAGATTGAAATATACAAAAAATTAATCCTAAGAATTGAATTATAAATAGTAACAAAAAGTAAATATTAAAAGATAGATTTTCATATACATATGGAGATAAATAATTGAATATCGTTGTAAAAATATTTGAGCTAATTGCAAAAATTAATACCGCTTTTGTAATCAAATTTTCTGAAAGGATCGATTTAATTTTTTCCATGTGCGATGAAAGAAATAATCCCCAAGCTAACCCTCTTAAAGACGCATTAAAAAATAATTTGAACAGTAAATAAGTATCAAATGATAAGAATAAAGTTCTTGCGCAGATAATGATAAAAGCACTTAAAAGAAGATAATGATGATTAATTTTTCTTTTGAAGAAATTGTTAATTATAAAGATGACAACCATTTCAACAAATATTTGTAAGGCGTATATATATCCCCAAGAGGAAGTGCTGATTCCTAGACTTTTGAAGTAAATGGATGCGTAAGCTTCTTCTACGCTCCAAGTTCCAAGAATTAATATATATGAAATTAAATACATCACAAAATCTTTATGACTAAAGACTTCTTTGAAAGATATTTTTTGATCTTCAATTCTCTCTTCTTCATATGGCTTAATAAAAAAGAAGAGTAATTCAACAAGCACATAGATTAGTCCCGCGATTAAAAAAGCGACGCTAAAACTAGTTAAATCGATTAGTTTTCCTCCAATTAGTGAGCCAATTAAATATCCAAAAGTTCCAAATGATCTCGTTGTCGCATATATTCTTTTCTCTTTCGTGGTGATATTTACGCACATTCCATCTTGGAAAGAAAAAAAGGTGCTATTATGAAAAGCAAAGATAATGGTAAATATCATTATCAAATAATAACTCTTAAATAATCCTATTAGCATCATGGGGATTAATTGAAATAAAACTAAAACCCTGATAATTAAAATATTTCTTTTTGCATTTTTAGAAAGCTTTCCATAAAATAAACTACCCATTAAAGAAGATAGAGGAATTAAGGCTAATAGGAGACCTTTTTTTGTTTCTTCAATTCCTAAAGAAGAATAATAAAGCGCTAAAAAAGGAGAAAACAACGCATCTCCTAAAAAACTAAATATATAAATTAAATTAATTCTGTTAGTTTGTTTTTTCATACTTTTTAAGAATCTTCTTAGATAATTTTATTCCAATAAAGAATATGATAGAAGAAATAACTAGGGAACAGATTAATACTATTATTTCCATATAGTTCATCGAATATACTTCATATCCAAGAATATGAATTTCTAGTATTGGTAAAATAAATATTGCTCCAAGAGCTAATAACGCCATACCAGAAAAAACAATAGTACGATATCTATTTAATGGTAGACAATAATAGAATAAAATGATTAATCCCATTAATGATATAGCTATTCCTGCAGCAGTAACATCCATATCACTTCTGCAACCTAACAAATTAAATTTAGTAAATATAAGACAAATCCCTGTTGCACAAATTAAAGATATTCCTGCTGGAACACATTTTAACAAAACATTAGAAATAAACTTCCCTTTTACTAGAGAGTGATTTGGTTGTAACGCTAAAAGGAAGCTAGGAATTCCAATAACAGCAAATTCTAAAATATATAAATGTCTAGGAGCAAAAGGATAATTCATCGTCGCAGTATAGAAAATAGCAAAGATCGTCTTCATTAGGAAAAGAGAAGCGACCGCCTGAATGTTATTGATGACTCTTCTTCCTTCCTTTACAATTTCAGGCATACTACTAAAATTAGAATCAAGTAGAACAAGCTGAGCGACATTTCGACAAGCTTCTGAGCCACTAGCCATAGCGACTGAGCAATCAGAACGTTTCATCGCCAAAATATCGTTAACTCCATCACCTGTCATTGCAACAGTTTTTCCAGCATTTTTTAATGCTTGGACAAGAGTTGCTTTTTGCTCAGGAGCTACTCGACCAAATACGCTATACTTTGTCGCTGCTTCACTGACTTCTTCTAAAGTTAATCCTTCTAAAGAAATATAATTATCAGCATTTTCCACTCCAACTTCTTTAGCGATTACGCTGACTGTAATTGGATTATCTCCTGAAATAATTTTTATATCAACATTATTATCTTTGAACCACTTAATAGTATCATATGCTTCTTCTCTAATATGATCTTTTATTATAAAAGAAGCTACTGGACTAATATTGCCAACTACTTCATCATCGTTTATCCCTTCTGCTTTAGCAAGTAGAAGAACACGATATCCTTGATAAGTAAATTCTTCTAATGATTTAAGAATTTCATCGTCTTTATCTAAAATAAATTCTGGGGCTCCTATGACAAAGCAACCTTCATTTTCAAAGATAACTGCACTTTTCTTTCTTGAAGAAGAAAATGGAAGTTTATCGACTACTTTTAAAACTACATCTGTTTTATATTTTTCTAATATTGCTAATGCTGTTTGGTTTCTTTCTTCAAAACTATTCATGACATTGTAGACGATTGTCTCTACATCGATAGAATGATCATAAATTATTTTGTTTTCTACTCTCATTGTTCCATCAGTAATAGTTCCAGTTTTATCTAAGCAGAGAACATTGACTCTAGCTAAAGATTCAACTGAATAGGTGTCTTGAACTAAGGCCTTATATTTAATCAAATTTATTTGAGCGACAAAAAGAGCAACTGAAGTTGTCAAATATAATCCCGAAGGAATCATGGCTACCATTGAGCCAGCAGTTGTAGAAATAACTTCTTGGATGGTAGCAAAATCATTTTGATAATGATGTTGATACCATAATACAAAGAATAACGCCATTCCAAGAGGTATAATAATTATTGATACCAATCTAATTATTTTATTTAAAGTTTTTAAAATTTCTGAATTATTTTTCTTTACTTTTTTTACTTTTGCCTGCAATTGAGACACATATAGGTCTTTACCTACTCTTTCAACTTTTGCATAACAACTACCAGAAGAAACAAATGAGCCAGCAAAAAGAATATCTCCCACTTTCTTTTTTACTGGTAAAGCTTCACCAGTAAGAAGAGATTCATTTACTTCTACTTGTCCTTCTTTGACAATAGAATCAGCACTGATCTTTTTTCCATTGGTCAAAAAAGTAATGTCATCTAAAACCAAATCTTCCGATAAAACTTCATATTGAATTCCATTTCTAATTACATTTACTTTAGCTGCAGATAATACTGATAATTTATCAATTTTTCTTTTTGCTCTAATTTCTTGATAAATACCAATTAGCAAGTTAGAGATAATAATCACTAAAAAGAAGCAATCAGTAAAAGAACCTACCGTAATTAAGACGATACCTATAGCAAATAAAAGAATATTTAAAAAAGTAAATAAGTTTTTACAAATAATACTAAAAACAGTCTTTTTATTTTTGTCTTTGCACTTATTAGTTAATCCTTCTTTTTTTCTTGAAGAAAGTTGTTCATCATTTAGTCCTACCTTAATGCTAGGATCATATCTAACAATAGGATTCCCATTCTTTAAAAACACTTTTCTAAATTCTCTAGTTTTCTCTAAATCGGAGTAGTCTTCATTTTCATCTTCTACTATTATTTTTTTCTTACCACGTCTAATTACTTTTATCTCAGTAGTTTCATCAGTAAATCTTTTATCTTTCATAATTTATCCCCTATTGAGAATTTCCAATTCCAGGTTAATTATAAATAATATAATTACTAAAATCAACGAATGGAACAAAACCGCATAAAAAGTTAACAACTATTGATATTCACATTTGACGTAATTACCATGGAATATTATTTACAAAAAAGTGTATTATCAAAAAAAACTTCTGCACTTAGCAAAAGTTTCTCTACAACACGTTTTTAAAGTCTTTAGGGACTTTATCTTTTTTTATCGCATTAAGAATTTTTTCTTCTTTTTCTTTAGATACATCTTTACCCGCTAATTTGGCAACTTCCTTAATCAACTTTCTGATGTTTTTCTCATCAGATAAATCTTGGCTAGAAGCCTTTTTAGCTAGTTTGATGATATCTTCTTTTTTAACATTAGTTTTTTCTTCAACCTTAGAAAAAATATTTTTATCTTCCATATCCTTCACCTAAGCTAATATATGAAAAATATAAATTTTTGTCCCTATTTTCTCTCTCGACAAATGATTTTAATTGGTGAACCAGTAAATTCAAAACTGTCTCTTAGTCTATTTTCTATATATCTTTGATAAGAAAAATGCATATAGTCAGGATTATTAACTGATAAGATAAAAGTTGGAGGGCAACAAGAAACTTGAGAAGCGAAATAAATCTTTAATCTTCCTCCATTAAATACTGGAGTAGGGTTCATTATTTGAGCGTCTGCAATAATATCGTTTAAAACAGAAGTTCCCACTCTAAAGTTGTAAGAATTATAAGCGGTGATAATTTCCGGGAAAATAGTTTGGATTCTAGATTTATTCTTCGCGGATATATAAACTACTGGGGCATAATCTAAGAATTTAAATTCACTTCTAATCTTTTTAGTAAATTCATTCATCGCACTTTCACTTTTTTCCACTAAATCCCATTTATTAACTACAATAATGATCGCTTTATTCTCTTCTATAGCGTAGCCAACAACATGTTTATCTTGATTGGTTATTCCTTCATTTGCGTCAATAACTAGTAATACAACATCGCTTCTATCTATCGCAGAAAGAGCTCTTAACGCAGAATATTTATCTACCGCTTCATAGATTCTTCCTCTTTTTTTTAGGCCAGCAGTATCGATAACTACATAATCTTGCCCATCTCTTTTAAATGGAGTGTCAATAGAATCTCTAGTGGTTCCTTCAATATTTGAAACGATGACTCGGTCTTGATTTAAAATTGCGTTGGTTAATGAAGATTTTCCAACATTTGGCCTACCAATTATTGAAAAGCAAATAGCATTTTCATATTTCTTTTCTTTTTTATCTGGTAACAATTCGATAATCTTATCTAAAACATCCCCTACTCCTATTCCATGAGTGGAAGAAACAGCAATTGGCTCACCAATTCCTAAAGCATAAAATTCATCGACATTTGATAACATTTCTTTATTGTCGATTTTGTTTACCGCTAGAATAACTGGCTTGTTTGACTTATATAACATTTTACAAATGAAACGATCGTCTTCACTAATTCCAATTTTTCCATCTGCAACATATAAAATGACATCAGCTTCTTCTAGAGCAATTTCTACTTGTGCTCTAATTTGTTTTTGAAAAGGAGCATTTTTTATCTCGATGCCACCTGTATCAATCAAAGTAAAATCTTGAGTTAACCAACTAGCTTTACCATATAATCTATCTCTAGTTACTCCAGCTTGATCATCGACAATAGCCTGACGTTGACCAATTATTCGATTAAATAAAGTGGATTTACCAACATTTGGAGTTCCAACTATAGCCACGATACCCTTACTCATTAATAGGTCCCACCTTTTCTTGAATGATTTGAATAATCGCATCAATTGCTTCTTCAATCGTCATTAATGAAGTGTCGACAGCAATGGCATCATCGGCTTTTCTTAAAGGAGCAAACTCACGATGAGAATCAATATAATCTCTTCTTTCTAAATCTTTTTCAACATCATCTAAAGTACAAGCAATGCCTTTTGAAATGTTCTCTACAAATCTTCTTTTTGCCCTTTCTTTAATTGAAGCCACTTGAAAGATTTTTACATCCGCATGAGGTAAAACATATGTTCCAATATCTCTTCCGTCCATTACGATAGAAATATCTTTAGCCATTTCTCTTTGAAGTTCTACAAGAAATAGTCTAACCCCCTTATTCGCGGCGATATAAGATACGTTATCCACAACTTTTTGAGTTCTTATTTCGTGAGTCACATCTTCTCCATTTAATAAAACTCTTCCATCGATTGATAAAGTGATGTGAACTTCTGGAAGTAATTTAACTATCTCTTCATCATTTTGACAATCTACTCCTTTTTTTAGAGCATAGAGAGTCACGCATCGATACATAGCACCCGTGTCGATATAAACAAATCCTAATTTTTTTGCTACTCCTTTAGCAACTGTCGATTTTCCTGCCGCACTTGGGCCATCTATTGCAATTGTAATCATCTTTTTTCTCCTAATTATTTATTTAGCAAAACCAATATCAAAGTAATCAATAGGGCTATAGCAAGAAGTATTCCTCCTATAACAATAGCCATATTTCTTATTTTTCTAAATTTGATTTTTTGTTCTTCCTTTTTCTTTTTATTAATCTCTTCTTGAGACATCATAATAGTATATTCATCATGTGCCTTAATAAGTTGATCTAATGATATTGATAGAGTGGATTTTTTAATGTGTTCAGTTTTTAAAGTTTCTTCATTCATTGCAACATCATCATCTTCATCTTCCTCAGGAATAGAATAAGGACTCTCAAATTTATAGGTGTCCATTTGGGAGATTTCTTCACGATGCTTACGATATTTTTCAACTCGACTTTTACTATTTTCCATCTTTCATACCTTCTATTTCTATTTTAATAGAAACACAAGAAAAATAATAGCATAAATTTCTTTAGAGTTTCCATTACTATTTTTGCTATTATTTCAATTAACTATGTTTTTTTATTTTACGGTATAAATTTTTTGATACTTACTTTTTGGTTTATTTGGAATAGTATACGCTAAAAGACCTTGATTAATTAATGGAATAATATACGAGTTAAAAAAATAAGATGGATGTTTTTCATCAAATCCGAAAAATTTAGCTATAGATTCTTTAGTTCTTGGAGTTTGACAATAAGATTTAATAACTCAGTTAATTCTTTTTGCTGCATAAATAATAATTCACCTTATGATTAGTCAATTTAAAAATTACGAAAATATCAATATTTTAGGAAAATATTTTTTATTTTACGAAAATTTATATCAAAATTACGAAAATATTTTGTAAATTAGGTCTCTATTTATTTTCCAAATTATATAGATAATCTCCGCAAGAAGCCCCGCAAGAAAGAGCAATTTGCATATTAAATCCACCAGTAAAGGCATCGATATTTATAGTTTCTCCGACAAAAAATAAGCCTGGGATTTTTTTAACTTCCATAGTCTTTGGATTTAATTCCTTAACCGATATTCCTCCAGAAGTAATAATGGCTCTTGAAAAGGAATCTAATCCGGAATATTCTAATCTAAAATGTTTTAAAACATTAATTAGTCTAATTATAATTTCTTGACTAACGTTTTTAATTAATAAAGAACCATCAACATCAATTCTCTTTAAAATCATTGGGATTAAAGACGAAGGAACTAAACCCCTAATTAATATAAATGCATTAGAATTTGCTTTTTTCTTTAATAATTCAATGTCGTTAATTATTCTTTTTTCTAGTTTTTCTTCATTTAAAGCCGGTTTTAAATCTAATTCAAGAAGAATATCATTAGGGTCTAATTTATTAATCAGACTAGACATAGTAAGAGCTATAGGACCTCCAATAGCTCCTTTCATTGTCATTAGTTCACCAAATTCTGAATGAATCAGTTTCTTAGATGACTTAAAAAAAGCAGTTAACTTTACATTTTTAAAAGTGAAATTATATAGTTCCCTAGGAAAATCTTCCTTTACTAATAAGGGAACTAAACCTGGAATAGGCTTTACAACATCAATATTAAAACCTTTAGCGAATACATATCCATCACCTGTCGAACCAGTTTGAGGATAACTCATTCCTCCAGTTGCAACAACTACTTTATCCACTAAATATGTAGATTTATTAGTCGTAATATAAAACTTATCATTATTTTTTTCTACTTTTACAACAGTTTCAAAGTATTTAATTTCAACATTATTATCTAAGCACGCTTTCAATAAAGCTTTTGTAATATCAGAAGCATGGTAAGAATAAGGGAATACTCTATTTCCTCTTTCAGTAACAAGTTTAACTCCTCTTTCTTCAAAAAAATTCATCGTATCTTCGCAAGAAAAATGATTTATCGCTGAATAAAGAAATTTAGGATTTGTAACTACATTATTGATAAATTCCTGATTAGAACAATTATTTGTAACATTGCATCTGCCTTTTCCAGTAATATAGATTTTCTTACCGACTTTCTCATTTTTTTCGATAATTATAACGTCATTATTTCTACTAGCTTTAGCCCCGCACATTAATCCAGAAGGTCCACCACCGATAATTAATACTTTACTCATGTCTATTTTTTTCCCCTTTATGTAGTATATCATAAACGTCAATTTAAAAATATGAATTGAAAAACAATAATTGTAATATTATAATTATGAATATAAACAAGGAGGAAATTTTTATGGCAAAAAAAGTTAGCGTAAATAAGGATCTTTGCATTGGATGTGGATTATGTACAACAATCGCTCCAGATGTACTAGCAATCGGAGACGATGGCTTAGCAGGAGCTCTTGTTAGCGAGACTACTGACGAAGCTGTTGAAGAAGCAGCTGCATCTTGCCCAGTAGCAGCAATTGTTGTTGAATAAAACTGCAAAATAAAAAGAAGCATCAAGCTTCTTTTTTTATATTGTCAGCCCAAACATTGAGAAAACTATTTCACCAAATATTGCCGTATAAACAATTCCAACGATCAACCCGCTGAAAAATGGAATTAAAATTCTTAAGAACTCTTTTTTGTTTAGTCTAAACGATCTATTGATGATTCCTTCTGTAACATAGATTCCTACAAGAATAAATATTAATAATATTACAATTAAAGTTAATACAGTATATCCTCCATTATCAATAGCGGTATAAGCAAGCATTCCAGTTATAAATGAACAAATAAAATATAGTGGGAAAACTAAATTTTTAATTCCAAATTTATTTCTTGAAGGAGTAGAAGCATCTTCCGCTTGATATTCTTTATTAAAACGATTTGCTAAAAATGAATAAGCAGGAATTTTTAATAAAGACACAACTAAGCTAACAATCAAACTTCCTTCAATACTCATATTTCCAAATATAGAAATATTCGTTTCAATAAAGTTAGAAATATTATTTTGTAGATATCCTCCAGAAAAAGCCAAGAAATAGTCAAGAACTTCTTGAGCTGCATGAATGTTAGGTAATGCAGGTAAAACAAATAAAAAGATAAAAAATATAACTACGGCAAGAGATGAAGACCCAATTCCATAGGTTAAGATAGCATCAAGAACATTATTTGCTAAACTACAAGCTAAATTCATTAATGAAGAAATAAAAGTCAAAGAGACGATTCCCATTAGTAAATATAAAAAATAAGCTAAGACATTAAAAGATACCCCTTTTAATAAGAATATTGCTCCTCCAAGAATGTATAGAGCTAGGTAGATAATCATTACAAATCCATAAACAAAAATAGAAGAAGTAATTGATATCTCTTTTTTAGTCACTGGAATTGAAAAATGCATATCAACAGTTTGTTTTTTATAAAAGATCGAGTGACATATAAGGATGTAAACCACTAGAAGAAGCGTTCCAATCGAAGTCAAATTATTTGCATAGCTTGTCAACATGGAAGAATATGATAATTTATCTACGCTTGGATCGATATATGTAAAAATCGGTGTGGAAAGAGTAATGATAGAAATGATAATTGTAACGATAATTATCGATTTTTTAAAATGTTTCCAAAGGTATGTTAAGTATTTCTTATTCATTTTCAAACGCCTCCGTTTCATAGACAAATCTTTCATCAAATGACAAAGGCAAAATATCAATCGTCAAAGGACTATATTTACTAAATGTTGGTTCAATCTCTTCTTTATTTTGATTGACAATTAAGGTAACTATCCTACCAATTTTATTTCTTTGAACTATAGTTTTTTCGTTAAATGAATTTAAATCAATCTCCTCATTAAAAGCCATTTGGACTTTAAAATATGTGGACTCTTTATTATCCACATCGCCTTGAGAAATAATTTTTCCAGAATTGAGCATTGCAAAAGTATTTGCAATCAAAGTAAGTTCTCTTAATGAATGAGAAGCGATAATAACACTCATATTAAATTTGCTCATCTGCTCATCTAACAATTTCTTAAATTGAACTTTACCAAGCGGATCAAGTCCATCAAAAGCCTCATCTAAAAGTAGATACTTTGGATGAATAGCTAAAGCAAAACAAAGTAATACTCTTCTTTTCATCCCTTTAGAAAAAGTATTTAAAGGTTTAGAGGTAATGTTTACTTTAAAAATATTTAAATATTCAAAAAATGATTTTCTGTTAACTTCATAAAACGAAGAGAAAAAGTCAAGTAACGAATTGATTGTAGTTTTTGCACTGATTGCCGATTCGTCAGGGATAAATAAAATATCCTTTTTTACCTCATTATTTTCGTAAACTGATTTATTATCGAATAATATATCTCCTTCTTCTACGTGATATACACCAGAGATACATCTTAATAAAGTAGATTTACCTACGCCATTAATTCCTACTAATCCAAGAATATCACCATTATTAATTGATAAACTTATGTTTTCTAGTACTTTTTTCTTTCCCAAAGTTTTTGAGATATTTCTAATTTCAATCATTAATATAATCTCCTAAGTTAAAAACGCTAAGTCAGAAAATGATTTAGCGTTTTAATAATTTATTTCTTTGCTAACAAATCTCTAATTTCCACTAAAAGAGCTTCACTCTTAGTTAATTTCTTTTCTTCCTCTTCTTTTCTTAGAGCTTCTTCTTCCTCAAGTTTTTTCTTTTCTTCAAGAGCTTTCTTTTCTTTTGCCTCTTGTTCTTCTAAGAATTTAATTTCTTTCTTTGAAAGTTTTAAACCTTTTTCTTTCTTAAACTCAATTCTTGCTTTTTGATCAAACGCTTTATTTTTTGATTCTGCAAGTTTATTAATCATTTTTACAATAGTAAATAGAATAAATGCAACAATTAAGAAATTGATGATCGCGTTAATAAATGCACCCCAGTCGATATAAATTGATTGAGTTAAATCGACTTCTCCATTTTCGCTGACGACTTTCTTTAAATAAGTATAGATACCCGCTAAAGAATTTTGACCTAAAATTAAAGCTAAAAACCAATTTATTACAGGTTTTAAAATATTATTGCTTAAAGCATTAACAATCGCAGTGAAAGCACCACCAACGATGACACCAACGGACATATCAACGATATTTCCACGAGTGATGAATTTCTTAAATTCTCCAAAAAATTTTTTCATTATTATAATCCTCTTCTTTCATCTTTTATTTTACTATTATTATTAAGTTATGGAAACAATAAATTTAAAAAAGATTTTTAATATTTTTTTCAATGTAAGCATTTTCACAACATTGTTTGCGCTTTCATACGCATCTTTGGAGGAATAATCGATAAAATTTAAAAAAAATTCAGATTTTATATA
>CAMEOO010000026.1 GCA_945929875.1 uncultured Caryophanales bacterium | reverse complement strand
AGAAGAAGATATTGAAGATAATAAAACTTTATTCCATACTCCTTTTCATAAAGCTTTTTGGAAAAACATTTTTGTCGTATTTAAAGACACTAAAAAAATGGTTGTACTAGCTATGTTATTTGCTATTTTACTAGTCTCAAAGTTTTTTTCTCTTCCAAGTGGCTTTGGCAATTTAGGAATTGGATTAGCTTACATATTTCTAGCCATCATTGGGCTTATATATGGACCAGGTGTTTCTCTTCTTATCGGCGCTTTAAGTGATATAATAGGCTATTTTATTACCCCTCAGCAAGGGCCTTTCTATTTAGGATACACCTTGCAAGCGTGTTTAGCGTCTTTTACATACGGATTATTATTTTATAAAACAAAAATTACTTTTAGCAAAGTGCTTCTTTCAAGAATAATAGTAAATATGTTATTGAACGTTCTATTAGGATCTTATCTTCAATGCAAATTATTTACTATGTCCGGAACATTAAATAACGATGCATTTTGGTCGACTTTTAAAGCCTATGCAACTTTATATTCCCTACCTAAAAACTTAGTTTACTTATTACCTCAATCTATCGTTTTATTCTTAGTATTTAAAGGTGTTATTCCTATCTTATCTAGGTTTAACCTAATAGATGAAAGAATAAGTAAAAACGTTCATCTAATTTAAAAAAGCACGTCTGATATGACGTGCAATTATCTATTATTTAGAAGCATCTTGAGATAGAATAACTTTATAACAATCTGGGCGACGATCTCTAAAAATCCCCCAATTTCTTCTTTTTTTATTAATTTCATCAAGATCAAATTCATGGATTATATATCCTTCTTCAACTTTATTTAATTCTTCAACTTTTGTTCCTTCTTCATTAGCGATAAATGATGAGCCATAGAAAGTCATTGAAGAATCATCATCTTTTTCAGTACCTACTCTATTAGAAGCAAGAACTGGAATAATATTACTTGCAGCATGGCCACACATAACATTTTGCCAATGAGTTGAAGAATCAAGAGGTAAAACAGGTTCACTACCAATTGCAGTTGGGAACAAAAGAACTTCTGCTCCCATTAAAGTCAAACAACGAGCAGTTTCACAAAACCATTGATCCCAACATATCCCTATACCAATTTTTCCAAAGGCGGTAGAAAACACTCTAAAACCAGTATCTCCTGGAGTAAAGTAGAATTTTTCTTCATAGCATTCTCCAGTAGGAATATGAGTTTTACGATAAATTCCTAAAGATTTTCCATCTGCATCGATAACTACGATTGAATTATAGTAAGCTACACCACTCTTTTCAAAGAATGATATTGGTAATACTACATGTAATTCTTTGGCTAAAGAACTAAAAGTTTTATAGAATTCACTTTCATAAATATTTTCAATTGCTAAATCAAAATATTCATATTTTTCTTTTTGACAAAAATATGGAGTTAAGAATAATTCTTGAAGAAGAATGATATTTGCTCCATTTTTTGCACATTCTCTTATCAGCTTAGATGCTTTTTCAACATTTGATTTAATATCCCAAGTAATAGACATTTGGGTTGCCGCTAATTTTACTTTTCTCATTACTTATTCTCCTTTGGTATTTGATTAGTCACACAATGAATATTTCCTCCTCCAAGAAGAATCTCTCTAGATTCTAATTGAAAGACATCTTTATCTTGATAAAAATCTTTTAATATCCTATAAGCATTATCATCTAATGGATGATTGAATTTAGGAACGATTACAAACTTATCACTTTGATAAAAGTTGATATACGAACCTGCAAGGCGATTTCCTTCAGGCCTTTTTATTGCATCGGTTAAAGTTAACCCTGCTGCTTCCTTTTTAGTCATCTTTAAGTCTATAGGAGTTTCGATTTCAACAATTTCTAACTTTCTTCCTTTTGCGTCTTTTTGACTTTTTAAATATTCTAAATCTTGTAAATATAATTGATGTTGAACATCATTTATATCGTGGCAAGAAGCTAAGGCGATAACTCCAGGTTTTAAAAAGCAAGCGACATTATCGACATGTTCATTAGTCTCATCATTATATATTCCTCTTGGAAGCCAAAGAATTTTTTTGACACCTAAATACTTTTTAAGCTTGTTCTCAATTTGATTTTTACTTAAAGAAGAATTTCTTCCTTTTGATAATAAACAAGCTTCAGTGGTTAATAAAGTCCCTTCTCCATCAGTATGAACTGACCCTCCTTCAAGGATAAAATCTTTAATTAAAAGATAATCATCATTAAACTCTTTAGCTAAGTTTTCTCCTAACTCATTATCTTTTTCATAATCAGGATATAGTCCATCAACTTTTCCTCCCCAAGCATTAAAGCCAAAGTCAAGAGCCAAATTCTTCCCATCTTTTTGAAGATAGATTAAAGTATTATCTCTAGCCCAAGAATCATTATAAGGAATAAAGTGAATTTCAACGTTATTCATCTGAAAGCGAGAATACCTTTCTTTAGAAATAGAAGGATCAACGATTAAAAATACTTTTTCATATTGAGAAATTATATTTACTAATTCATAGAAATTATCTAAAGCAGGTAAACTATCTTCTCTCCAAGTGTCATTTCGATATGGTAAACACACTATTGTTCCTCTATGAGGATTTCCTTCAAAAGGAAATATGTATCCATCAAGACTATCATCTGTTTTTAATAGACTCATAATACTCCTCCAAATCTTTCTTGTGCTTTTCATATAGATCCCAAGTATCAAAATCGATAACTGATACATCGTTTTCATAATCTGATAAAACCGTTGCGTTAGTTTTCTTATATTGCTTTATTCTATTAATTATCTCTTTAGTAAAAATTTCTCCTGGAATAATTAAAGGAATACCAGGTGGATAAATCATTATCGACTCTTTAGAAATCAAGTTTTCACATTCTTCTAATGGAACGACCTTTAAAGGCGCGTGGTAAGCTGTTCTTGGTCTAACTATACTTTTAGGGAAAGGATTATCATAATGATATTTAGGATATTTAACCCCTTCTTTATAATGATTAAAGGCAATTTCCTTTAAAGCGTTAATTAATCTTTTTATATGATCAAAAGTTGAGCCAAGAGAAATGATAGCTAAAACCACGTAGGTTTCCGCAAGTTCCATTTGGATATTATACTTATCTTTTAAAATCTTATATAAAGTAAATCCATCAATATCTAAATTATCTAGTTCGATTACAAGTTTAGTTTCATCGTAATCATATGCTCCTTGCTTAGTAAAATAATCTTTGCCATGAGCTTTAAATCCTTTAATTTTATTTATCTCATCAATAGCGTATCTAGATAGATTAATTGCCTCTAGAATCTTTTCTTGTCCATGAAGATATAAAAATTTTCTCGCGGAATCTAAAGAAGCAATTAATAAAGTAGAAGGAGAAGTGGTATTGATAAGAGCAAAAGCCTTAGAAATCTCATAATGAGAAACTCGATCCCCTTTTCTTAACAAAACTGAAGATTGAGTTAGAGACCCACCAGTTTTATGTAAAGAAGCCGCAGATAAATCACATCCTAATTCCATCGCACTTTTAGGGCCATATTTATTAAATCCAAAATGACAGCCATGCGCTTCATCAGCAAGAACTAATATTCCTCTTTCGTGAGCGTAATCTACTAGCTTTTTCAAGTCTAGGACCGCGCCAAAATAGGTAGGATGAATAACAAATATTGCTCTTGCATCCGGATTTTCATCAATCGCTCTAATATAATCTTCAATCCTTGGCTGATTGGATATTTCTAAATCAAAATCATATTCTGGAGAAATAAAAATTGGCCTTGCTCCAGATAGTACTAATCCATTAATACATGATTTATGGCAATTTCTTGGAACGATAATTTTTTGATGAGCGGCACAAGTTGCTAAAATCATCGCCATGATTCCTGCAGAAGTTCCGTTAATTAAAAAGAAAGCTTCATCAGCATTAAAAGCCTTAGCCATTAATTCTTGGGCTCTACAAATAACTCCATGAGGATGATTGAGATTATCTAATCCTCTTGGCGCGTTTACATCGCACTTATAAGTCATCTCTCCAATAAAATCTTTAAAGTCATTTTGAACATTTCCCATATGATGACCAGGTACGTCAAAAGGACATACGTCCTCACTTACATATTTTTTTAAAGCATCTAAATATGGGGTTTTCTCTTGTTCTTTTGTATTTCTATTTTCCATGATTACTCCTATGGAAATATTTACTTTCATTTAGTAAATACAAGTGTATTATATATAAGAGATATACATAATACTACAAAAAATATAATTAATTATTCATGATTTTTATTAATTATTATTTATTCTTATGAGGCACGACATGACAATGTCTACATCTAGGTTCATATGATTCGCTTGCGCCGATAATTATCGTTGGATCCTCATAAAAAGCTGGCTTTCCATTTACTATTCTTTGCGTTCTTGTCGCACTAGCTCCACATACATTACAAATTGCAGTTAATTTAGTTACGTATTCTGCCTTACATAATAATTGAGGCATAATGGAAAAAGGTTCACCTCTAAAATCATTGTCAAGACCTGCGCAGATGACTCTTTTACCCATAGCCGCTAGAGAATCGATGACACTTAAAATCCCTTCATCCATAAATTGAACTTCATCAAAAGCTACTGCATATACATCATCAGTAATATATTGCATAACTTCAGAACTATTTTTTAAATTAATGCAATTAGTTTTTCTTTTATTATGAGAAACCACTTCATTTTCCGAATAGCGGTTATCAATAAGTGGTTTAAAAACTACCACTTTCTTTTTTGCATATTCTATTCTTTTAATTCTACGAATTAATTCCTCACTTTTACCAGCGAACATTGGACCACAAATTACTTCTATCCAACCTAATCTTGCATTAAATTCCATACTCAAACCTCACCTATATAATGATAATATTTCATCAAAAGAAATAAAAGAAAATCAACACTAAAAATCTGATTTATGATTAAGAAAGATAAGCATCAAAAAAGAGCTATAGAACAATAAGTTCATAATTAGCTCTTTTAAATATTAATCTAATAGATCTTTATTGAAATCAAAGACGTTAGAATCTTCTTCTGAAGAAACAGGTGCAACATCTTGAAGAGTTTCTACTTCATCAAATGGTTCATCCTCTTCTTCAATTTCTTCTCTTAATCCAGTTCCTGCTGGAATTAACTTACCAATCATGACATTTTCTTTTAAGCCATGTAAGTAGTCAATCTTTCCTTTAATTGCAGCATCTGTTAAAACTTTTGTAGTTTCTTGGAATGATGCACTTGATAAGAATGATTCAGTATCAAGAGCAGCCTTAGTAATACCTAAGATAATTGGAGTACCTACTGCAGGACGTTTTCCATTAATCAAGGCTTCTTCGTTAGCTTCAGTAAATTTAATAACATTTACTTTAGTTCCAGGCAACATATTTGTATCGCCAGAATCAACGATAAGCATCTTTCTTAACATTTGTCTAACAATTACTTCAATGTGTTTATCAGAAACATCGATACCATTACCTTTATAGACTTTTTGAACTTCTTTTAAGATATAGTTTTCAACTTTTGTTACATCAGATACTCTTAATAAATCTTTAGGGTTAATTGCACCTTCGGTAATCTTTTGTCCATTAGTAACTTCGTCGCCTTCTTTAACTCTTAATTTAGCATTAAAGATCGTTGTATAAGTTTTTTCTTCTAAATCATTTTTAACAGTGACGATGTATCTTCCACCATCTTGTTTAATAGAAGTTACTTTACCTGCAATTTCAGAAATTAAGGCTTCACCTTTTGGATTACGTGCTTCAAATAGTTCAGCAACACGAGGTAAACCTTGAGTAATATCTCCTCCAGCGACACCACCAGTGTGGAATGTACGCATGGTTAATTGAGTACCTGGTTCACCAATTGATTGAGCGGCCATAACACCAACTGCTTCTCCTACTTCAACTAGTCTTCCAGTTGCAAGGTTTCTACCATAGCAATGGACGCATACGCCATCTTTAGTATCACAAGTAAATAATGATCTAATTTCAACTTTCTTAATTCCAGCTTTTTCAATTGCTTTTGCAATCTTTTCATCCATTAGTTCATTAGCCCCAACGATGACTTCTCCAGTAGTAGGGTTTACAATTTCCTTAACGGTATAACGTCCAATTAATCGATCGACAAGAGGGACGATGACTTGATCTTTCTTTGTATCTCTTATTTCAGAAACGACAAATCCATGATCGACGCCACAGTCTTCTTCACGAATGATAACATCGTGAGAAACATCGACTAATCTTCTTGTTAAGTAACCAGAGTCAGCAGTCTTTAATGCAGTATCCGCACCACCTTTTCTTGCACCGTGAGTGGAAATGAAGAATTCGCTAACAGTTAATCCTTCACGGAAACAAGATTTAATTGGAAGTTCGATAGTTTCACCAGATGGGTTAGCCATCAAACCACGAAGTCCACATAATTGAACGAAGTTTGAAGAGTTTCCACGAGCTCCTGATTTACTCATCATGAAGATTGGGTTAGTTCTATCTTGTTCAATTTTATCTTTTAAGATATTTTCGATATCATCCTTTACTTTTGACCAAACATCGATAACTTGTTTATGTCTTTCTGCATCGGTTAATAATCCTTTATCATATAAAGTTTGAATCTTTTCAACCTTGACATCACCTTCAGAAATCAATTCATTTTTACCTTCAATTACGGAAATATCACTGATTGAAACAGTAACACCAGCAATCGTTGAATAATAGAATCCTTGATCTTTTAATTTATCAAGTACATCGGAAGTGATATCAGCTTGATATCTATTAAATACTTCATTAATAATTTTAGAAATATTTCCTTTTGCAAAAGGAGTTTTCAAAGGTAAAGAAGCGATGTGTTCTTTAATGTTTGTACCTTTTGGAACGAAGAAACTTAATTGATCCGCTAAAAGGTTTTCTTTAGAAGTGTCATTTAAATATGGGAAATCTTTAGGGAAGATACTATTGAAGATAATCTTTCCTACTGTAGTGATTAAGTAAGAAGATTTCATTTCATCAGTAAATCCTTCTTTGCCCATTACTGAACCTCTAATAGCGATACGGTTATGTAAGCTAACTTTCTTAGTTTGATAAGCCATCATAACTTCGTCGATATTTCTAAATACACTACCTTCCATGTGAGCGAAGGAAGTATATAAATCTCCTTCTTCATTGTCGCCTCGATCATAACACTCTTTCGCATGATCTAAGAAATCTTGAGCGTTCTTTTCAATTGTTAAATAGTAGTTTCCAAGAATCATATCTTGAGAAGGAGTAACAATTGGCTTACCATCTTTTGGTCCAAGAATGTTATGGCTAGCAAGCATTAAATTTAATGCTTCTTGTTGAGCGGCATAGGATAGAGGAACGTGAACTGCCATTTGGTCTCCATCAAAGTCAGCGTTGAATCCAGCGCAAACTAATGGGTGAAGACGAATAGCTCTACCATTGACTAGTACTGGCTTAAATGCTTGAATACCTAAACGGTGAAGAGTAGGAGCACGGTTTAATAAAACTGGGTGTTCTTTAACTACTTTTTCAACGATATCTAGTACTTTTTCATCATAGTGATCAATCATTTTATTAGCTTGCTTATGAGAATTAGCAATGCCATCTTTAATCATAATCGCAGCGATGAATGGTCTAAATAATTGAATTGCCATTTCGCGAGGAATTCCACATTGATACATCTTAAGTGAAGGTCCAACAGCAATAACTGAACGTCCTGAATAGTCAACACGTTTTCCAAGTAAGTTTTGTCTGAAACGTCCTTGTTTACCTTTTAAGGTAGAAGATAATGATTTTAATGCTCTACCTCCAGGTCCAGTAACTGGTTTTGTTCTACGTCCATTATCAATTAATGCGTCAACTGCTTCTTGAAGCATACGTTTTTCATTCATCAAGATAACATCTGGAGCGTTCATATCGATCTCTCTTTTTAAACGAATATTACGGGTAATAACACGTCTATAAAGATCGTTTAAATCAGAGGTTGCAAATCTACCACCATCAAGTTGAAGCATTGGTCTTAAATCAGGTGGAATAACTGGTAAAGCATCAAGAATCATCCATTCAGGACGATTGTTAGAATTTCTAAATGCTTCTGCACATTCTAATCTCTTATATAGTTTTAGTCTTCTTTGGCCTGAAGCTTCTTTGATTTCTTTTTGAATTTCGTTAAAATCGTTTTCTAGATTGACTTCAGATAGTAATCTCTTAATAGCTTCCGCACCAGAGCCAAATTCCGCGCCAGTGTATTTACTAATAAAATTACTGGTTGAAGTGAAGTTAAAGGTTTCTTGAGGGTTCTCAAGTCTTTGAATCAATTCTTCTGCTTTTTGATAATCGTAAGATTCTGGATCGATATCATTTTGAATTTCTTGAATCGCACGAACAAATTCAACACGACATGTTTTTTCATCTAATACTTCACGATATTTTAAGATAGATGAAGTACCTGGATTCAAACAGATGTGTGAAACGAAGTAAATAACTTCTTCTAATTGCTTTGGTAAAATATCTAAGATTAATCCCATTCTAGAAGGAATACCTTTTAAATACCAAATGTGCGCGCAAGGAGAGCAAAGTTCGATATGACCCATTCTTTCTCTTCTAACTGCTTTTGTAGTAACTTCTACACCACATTTTTCACAGACGATATCTTTGAATCTAATCTTTTTATATTTCCCGCAATGACATTCGTAATCTTTGCTAGGACCAAAAATTCTTTCACAATATAAGCCATCCATTTCTGGTTTTTGGCTTCTATAGTTAATTGTTTCTGGTTTTTTAACTTCGCCATGAGACCATTCTCTAATCTTTTCTGGAGAAGCAAGGCCGACTTGAACAGCAGCGACTTTATTTACATCAAACATATATTCTTCTAGCCTCCTTAGTCTTCATAGTTTTCGTTGAGATCTACTTGAGTATGAGAAGTGATATCTCTTACTTCATTAGAAATCTTACGAGCTTCTTTTTCATTTTCTTTTGCGATATTAGAACTATCAATTTCATTCATATCTTTATCTAATAACTTAACATCGATAGCAAGAGCTTGTAGTTCTTTTTGTAATACTCTGAATGCTTCAGGCATACCTGGTTTTGGTATTGGTTGTTGCTTAATAATCGCTTCGTAAGTCTTTGCTCTTCCTACCATATCATCTGATTTAATAGTGATGATTTCTTGTAAGATATGTGCAGCTCCATAAGCTTCAAGAGCCCAAACTTCCATTTCACCAAATCTTTGACCACCATTTTGTGCTTTACCACCTAAAGGTTGTTGAGTGACTAGTGAGTATGGTCCAGTTGAACGAGCGTGTAATTTATCGTCAACCATGTGAACTAGTTTAATCATGTACATAACTCCAACTGAGATACGTTCATCAAATCTTTCACCAGTTCTTCCATCAAATAGAACGGTTTTACCATCTCGATCCATTCCCGCTTTATCCATCAAAGCGTAAACTTCTTCATTGCTAATACCATCAAAAACCGATGAAGCAATCTTTAATCCACCAAGTTTTTTACATGCCATACCTAAGTGAAGTTCAATAATTTGACCAATGTTCATACGAGAAGGAACACCTAATGGGTTAAGCATAATATCTACTGGTGTACCATCTGGTAAGTAAGGCATATCCTCTTCTGGAAGAATTCTTGAGATAACACCTTTATTACCATGTCTACCTGACATTTTATCACCTTCAGAGATCTTTCTCTTTTGAGCGATAAATACTTTAATTACTTCATTTACTCCTGCAGATAGTTCGGCTCCATCTTCACGCTTAAATCTCTTAACGTCAAGAACGATACCAGCACCACCGTGAGGAACTCTAAGTGAAGTATCTTTACCATCTTTAGTCTTTTCAGCAAAGATAGCCATTAATAATTTTTCTTCTGGAGTAGGTTCTGTTAGTCCTTTTGGTGTAATTTTACCAACAAGGATATCATCTTCCTTAACCTCAGCACCTGGGATAATAATACCATTTTCATCTAGATTAGATTTTGCTTCTTCAGAAACGTTTGGAATATCGCGAGTGATTTCTTCATTACCTAATTTAGTTGTACGGCATTCAATAGAATACTCTTCAATGTGGATTGAAGTATATACATCATCTTTTACTAGTCTTTCAGACATGATAACAGCATCTTCGTAGTTGTATCCATTCCATGTCATGAATGCGACAGTAACATTTTGTCCAAGGGCAAGATCGCCATTTTCCATTGCAGGTCCATCCGCAAGAATTTGTCCTTCTTTAACCACATCACCAATTTTGACAATTGGGTTTTGGTTGATGCAAGTTCCAGCGTTAGATCTAGCAAATTTTTGTAAAGTATAATTCTTTTTCTCTTTTGTTTCTTTATCTTCGACAACGATATGTCTAGAGTCGACATAAGTAACAACGCCATCGTGTTTACAAACTACCGCTGCACCAGAGTCTTTTGCAATATTGTGCTCTAACCCAGTTCCAACATATGGAGCGTGTGGTCGAAGTAGTGGTAATGCTTGACGTTGCATGTTTGCACCCATCAAAGCACGGTGAGTATCATCATTTTCAAGGAATGGAATACAAGCAGATGCAATAGAAACAATTTGTTTTGGAGAAACGTCGACATAGTCGATTTCTTCTTTTGGTGCAAGAACGTTTTCTCCATTGTGACGAGAAATAATATGTGAATCTAAAATTTCATTATTCTCTCCAAGACGAATGTCACAAGAAGCGATATAGTGATTGATTTCACCATCTGCAGAAAGATATTCAGTTTCTTCTGTTACGTAAGGAACTACTTTTCCATCTACTACTTTCTTAACAACTTTACGATATGGAGTTTCAATAAATCCATATTGATTTACTTTTGCATATGATGCTAAATTGTTGATTAAACCAATGTTTTGTCCTTCTGGTGTTTCAATAGGACAAATTCTACCATAGTGAGAATAGTGAACGTCACGGACTTCAAATGAAGCTCTATCTCTAGTTAATCCACCAGGTCCTAAAGCAGAAATTCTTCTCTTGTTCGCAAGTTCAGCAAGAGGGTTAGTTTGATCCATAAATTGAGATAATTGGCTGGATGCAAAGAATTCCTTTACCGCAGCGACAAGTGGTCTAATATTAGTTAAATTTTGAGGTGTTACTACTCCTTCAGTAGCAAGTGACATCTTTTCTTTAACTGTTCTTTCCATACGTGATAAACCAATTCTCAATTGATTTTGAATTAATTCACCAACGCATCTTACACGACGATTGCCTAAGTGGTCGATATCATCGGTGTTTCCAATACCATCGATGACGTTCATAAAGTATGAGAAACAAGCGATCATATCAGAAATCGTTACGTAATTTACATCAAGATTTAAATCAGTACCGATGATATTAACGACTTTTTCCATCTTATCATCAGTATAGACTTTAACAATATTTACAACATCGTGATTGTCTAGTGCTTCGTTAATTGTTAAGTGCATAACGTGAGCGCCATTTTCAAAGAATTTGATTTCTTGTAAGTGTTCAATCTTATCCTTTGTCATTTGTTCGCCTTGGTTATATACTACTTCGCCATCACTAGAAACTAATGGTTCAGCAAGATAGCAATTTAATAAACGGTTGTAAACACCTAATTTTTTGCCATATTTATAACGTCCAGCACGTCCTAAATCATAATGTTTGTGATCAAAGAATTTAGAGCGGAAGAAACTAGCAGCACTATCATTTGGTGCTGGTTCTCCTGGTCTTAATTTTGCATAAATTTCAAGTAAGGCAGTTGAAGAATTTAATAGTTCACTGTCTTGTCTTGATTCTCTTTCTTTTGTTATTGTATTAACAAATTGAGGAGCATCTCCAAATAGTTCAGTCATCAAATCATAATTTAAAATACCTAAAGCTCTAAGTAAGATAGTAACTGGCATTTTTCTATTACGGTCAATTCTAACTGAAAGCATATCTTTTGCATCTGATTCAAATTGTAACCAGGTTCCTCTTGAAGGAATTAAATCCGCTCCGTAAATATAACGGCCGGTTTTGTCCATAGTTTTGGACATATATGCTCCTGGTGAACGGACAATTTGAGAAACGATTGCTCTTTCAGCACCATTGATAATAAATGTTCCTGAATCAGTCATTAATGGGAAATCACCCATAAAGACTTCATGTTCTTTAATCTCTCCTGTGCCTTTGTTGATTAAACGTAAAGTAACTTTTAAAGGAGCGCTGTAAGTTAAATCTCTAGTCTTACATTCTAGATAATCATACTTTGGAGTATCTAATCTTGATCCGACGTATTCGATAATCAACTTATCGTTTCGATCTGAAATTGGATATACATCTCTAAATACTTCATCGATTCCTTCATCTAAAAGCCACTTGAAAGATTTTGTTTGGATTTCCGCTAAATATGGAAGAGGTAAGGTACCACTTATTTTAGAGAAATCAATTCGTCCATTGTGAAGGTACTTATAATTTTTTTCTAAATTTTTGCTCATGCAAATTCTCCCTTCTTAGTTTTTTTGAATTAATTTGAATCATACTATCTTCATTTATCTTTAAGGTGGACACACCTATCTATAGGATCAAATTAATTCAGAGTAAATATCACTTGATTCTAGTTTTCATCCATCGACCAAAACTCTTTAAGCGCATGTATACACATGTGCGCACGCGCGGATATTTTATAAAGATTTTTTATATCAATACATTCTTTAAGAATTATGCTGGATGAGGCACAATTTCTCAACTTAAAGGTCTAAAATTCAAATTTATATACGCTGTCCTAAAATGGACAAAAACCCACCCCTAAAAAAGGGGCAGGTTTAAATGATTTTGAAGTTAAACTAAAGTTATTTAATTTCAACTTCTGCACCAGCAGCAACAAGAGCTTTCTTGTGTTCTTCTGCTTCAACTGGTGTGATGTGTTCCTTAATTGGAGATGGGCAAGCATCGACTAATTTCTTTGCATCGATTAAGCCTAAGCCAGTGATTGCTTGAACTGCTTTGATTACTGGAACTTTGCTTGCGCCAAATGATTTTAAGATTAAGCTTACTTCTGTTGGTCCTTTAGCTTCTTCTTCAACTGGAGCTGCTGCAACTGCAACTGGAGCTGCTGCTGTAACACCAAATTCTGCTTCGATTGCTTTGACTAAATCATTTAATTCAATGATTGTCATTTCTTTTAATGAAGCAATGATTTCTTCGTTTGTTAATTTTGCCATTTTAAATTTCCTCCTTAAAGATTAATGGTTTATTGTTTGTCAGCAACAGCCTTGACTGCACATGCAAATCCTCTGACTGGTGCTTGTAATACAGAGAGTAACATAGATAACATTCCTTCTCTGTTTGGGAGTTTAGATAAAGTAATTACTTCATCCTTACTAATAACTTTGCCTTCTACTAAAGCGCCTTTGATTACGAAATTTTCGTGGCCCTTAGCAAAATTTGCGGATACTTTAGCTGCGCTAACTGGATCTTCACAAGTGATGATTGCATTAGGTCCTTCTAAGAATTGATTTAATTCGTCGTAACCTAATTCATCAACTGCTCTTTCAACTAGTGAGTTTTTGTATACGTTCATCTTAGCATTTGATTTTAAAAGTTCTCTTTTAAATGAAGATATTTCCGCGACAGTTAATCCACGATATTCAGCAATAACTACTGAAGATGATTTCTTAACTAAATCAACAACTTCATTTACGATAGCTTTTTTATTTTCTAAAACGCTTTGATTCATTGTGGCACCTCCTTCTTTCTTTTTGAAATAATGTATAGGCAACAATATACAGAGTTATTCTATCATTAATCTGAATTGTCTAATTCGTTTATAATAGTTACCTCGGCAACATGATTAAGCCCCTTGGCCGTTGCTGTCTATGGTATATTGGAGCTTCCTAAATTCTAGCGGCCATTAAATGTAACTTTAACAGCTGGTCCCATCGTTGTGTGGATTACGCAATTTTTAACGTATTGTCCTTTAACAGATGCTGGGCGGACCTTTAATAATGTTTCGATGACAACGTTTAAGTTATCAACTAATTTTGCGGTATCAAATGAAACTCTACCGATTGAAACGTGGATATTTCCTTGTTTATCAGTACGATATTCGATTTTACCAGCTTTGATTTCGCTAATTGCTTTAGCGATATCCATTGAGACTGTACCAGTTTTTGGGTTTGGCATTAAACCTTTAGGCCCAAGTAAACGACCCATTTTACCTAATTCGCCCATCATGTCTGGAGTAGCGACGATGACATCGAAATCAAACCAGTTTTCTTTTTGAATTTTTTCTAACATGTCTTTATCACCAACATAATCAGCTCCAGCAGCTTTTGCTTCTTCGTGTTTATGCGTGATAGCTAAGACTTTCTTTGTCTTACCATTACCATGTGGTAAAACGATTGTTCCTCTTAATTGTTGATCAGCATATTTTGGATCAATGTTTAAGCGGAATGAAACATCTACTGTAGCGTCAAATTTAACGGTTGATGTTTCTTTGACTAATGTACAAGCTTCTTCGACTGTATAAAGCTTTGTTGAATCAACTTTTTCAGCAGCTTGTAAATATTTCTTACCTTTCTTCATTTTTTCCTCCTTGTGGTACTAGCGGTGTAAACCTTCCACCTAAAATTAGTCTTTAATACTAATGCCCATGTTACGAGCAGTTCCAGCAACAATCTTCATTGCTGCTTCGACATCATAGCAATTTAAATCTGGTAATTTGTATTCAGCAATCTTTCTTAATTGTTCTTGAGAGATTGATCCTACTTTTGTTGATTTAGCGTTGCTAGATCCTTTCTTGACACCAGCCTCTTTTAATAGTAATTCAGCGACTGGAGTAGTTTTGATGACAAAGTCAAATGATTTGTCTTCATAAGCTGTAATGATTACAGGAACTGTTTCTCCTTGTCTGTCAGCAGTCTTTGCATTAAAGTCTGTGCAGAACTTAGGCATCATGATACCAGCAGAAGCTAGTTTTGGTCCTGGTTTTGCTTGTCCACCTGGGATTTCAAGTTTTACAACTTTTGCGATTTTCTTACTCACGTGACACACCTCCTAATGTATTTTGTCCGTGCTGTGGTTGTAATGGATTATTACTTGTAAAGTAATCTTTCCTTCCACTGCGCAATTCATGAAGCTATTTTTACTCCTAAAATAGCCATGCTTGGTTAGTATACACTAGAATAAAAGTCTTTTTCAACAAAAAAATAAAAAAAATTAATCTTTAGATTATATCTAAAGTAAACTAGAGCATAATAATGTACGAAATGAGAAAAAAGATAGTAGAAAAATATAAATATTTTTATAGTAAAATTTCCTCTTCTTCAAAGTATCAGCAATTTATCGAGTTGGTGACATTAAGAGGCTGTAGCCATTTTGCTCCTGCAGCATTAACTTTTTACTTAATTCTATCTCTTATTCCTTGCATCACTTTAATCGAAATTATTTTTTCTATCATAAACTCGCTTTTTTCATCAAATTTCAGCATTATCAACATCATATTTGCTTTTGATAATAAGCTAACTGCAAGTGTAGAAAATATCTTTTCAATTTTTACAAAAAGCGATGTTTTTTCACTAATTATTAGTGTTTTTATCGTTATTTTTTTAGCTTCTAAAGGCTTAACATTTTTCTCTATTCAAGTAAAGAAAATGTATGGGGTAAATTATAAAAATCAAAACTTTGTAAAAAGAAAAATTTTCGCTATTTTATTCACTATTTTACTACTTTTTCTCCTATCGGTTTTATTCGTCTTTTTAGTTGTTTTTAATAGTTATTTCTCTATAAAAAACTATATTTTAAAAATTGGTATATATTACATTTCTATTTTAATAATCTTGTTTATTTTTATCGAATGTCTCTTTGTTTTTACAACAGAAAAAAATGTAAAATTTAAAGAAGTTTTTTTCGGTTCCTTATTTTCTACTTTAGGTATTGGTATAGGAATCTTCATCTACTATATATATTTAAAATATATATCCAATTCTTTGAATTACTATGGCCCTTTAAGTCTTGTTGCTCTCTTATGTTTAGTCTGTTATTATTCTTCTTACATTTTATTTCTAGGTGTTGAAATTAATTTACTTATTAAAAAAAATCTCCTTTATCACAAAGACAAAGAAGATTAATAAAACTAAATCTTTTCAATTTCAGAGAACTTGACGGTAATTGGGGTCATTCTACCAAAGAAGATGACATTTAAAGTGACTTCGCCATTTTCTTGATTAATTGATTCGATATTACCTTCAACCCCTTCAAATGAACCAGTAAGAACTCTTACTAAATCGCCCACTTGATAATTTGAATACATATCATTATCAACCATGCCCATTCTCTTTAAGACTGGTTCGATTTGTTCTCTTGTTACTGGGAAAGGTTTTGCTCCTCCACCAGAAGAACCGACGAATCCAGTAACACCTGGAGTATTACGAACCATGTACCAAGCTTCATCAGTCATAATCATTTCGATAAAAATGTAGCCTGGATATAAATTCTTAGTTTTTGTCTTTCCGGTAGGCTTTCCATCCTTCATTACTGGAACTTCATGCTCCGCGACTAAAATTCTAAAAATATAATCTTGTAAATTTTGTGTTTCGACACGTTTTTCTAGATTTTCTTTAACTTTATTTTCATGACTAGAATAGGTATTGACAACATACCATTGTTTTTCTATTTGATAACCCATTGATTTTCCTCCTAAAATCTAAATAAATTTCCAATAATTCTAATTGCTGCTTCTGAAGAAGAACTTTCTGTTGGGAAAGCTTGATCAAGATTTTGAAGTAATTTTGAAATCAATAAATCATCGATCATCATGCATATTGCTGAAAATGCGACAACCACTAAAACGACGCTAACAGCGCTTAATAAGTCTTTCTTTTTTGGCCATCTAACCATCTTTGCTTGTTTCCAAACTCCTTGGAAATATCTTTTAATCTTATACATTATTACCTCCTACTTGGATTCTTTATGTAACGTATGAGCATTACATTTTGGACAATATTTAATTAGTTCCATCCTTTTAGAAGCTTGTTCTTTCTTCTTCGTGGTTGAATAGTTTCTCGATAAGCATTTTGTGCATATTAAAATAACTTTTTCTCTCATTAATCATCATCCTTTTTAAATAATGCTGAAAGAATAATAGCATATGTCAAGAATAATCGCAATATTTTTTAGAAACAATTTAAGCAAGTGCCAATAAAGAATCTAGATCAAAATATCACGCTTGTTTCTTCAAGACCAATGCTACTAATTTTCACATACAAAGATGAATAATTTCTAATGACACTAGATTTCATAGTAAGAGATAATGATAGTTCTGCTCCGTCGGAAGAGGTAGCTATCATATTTGAAATAGTAAATATGATGTAACTTGCTTCATATATTTCCTGATCTTGCCCCTCTTCCCAAAAAGAAGCTAAATAACTATGTATACTTTCTGAAGTAGTTAAGTTCCACACTTCACTTGCAGAAACGCTATCAATTTGAGATTTAATATAAACAGTGTGATCATTTGAATATAATGGTTCACTTAATAAAGCGTTTTTAACTAGATTAACATATTTATTAATAAACTCTGTTCCTTCACTTCCAAGTCCAGCGATATCATAATATAAATCGTCATTTGTTATAGTGATATCTCCACCACTTAATGACCAAGTTTGATCGGTTTTTTCAATAGTGTGTTTAGATCCTGTCCAAGAAAAAATGTTTTTAATTCCAGATGAACTATTAGTTTTATCCGCTACGTAGTTATAATCTCCATCATATTCTATAGTTGTGCTATTTGGAGAGATACTAGACACTTTCTCTTCATAATCGATAGTTAATGTAGAATAGACATCTGTCCATTTTGTGCTATACACTTTTAAAATGATTTGCTTATCAAATGCCTGTAAGCAAGTTAAAGTGATAGTTTTTGTTTGTTGATCAATACTAGCTTCCATTACATCAGAGCAAGCAGTTCCATCTGAATATGATAGACTAATTCCTACTTCTTTAAATGTAGCGTTATCTGGATTAATAGTATAAGTAAAGGTTTTTACATCATTACCTTCGCTATTCTTATAGCTACTTACATACTTTATCTTAATTCCATTTTCTTTAATCTCTATCCCATTGACGTCTAGAGAAGAGTCATAGTCGATATTGACATCATCTTTTGTAAAAAAGCCCTGCACTTTACTAACCCAGTTAAAGGATCTGTTCGTAGCAACACCTACAGCCACTAAACAAGATAATGACAATAAGCAAATCGATACTCTTTTTATTATTTTTTGTGTTTTAACTTTCATATTTCCTCCTATGTAAAGAGTTTTACCCCTTCACTTATATAGGTTCGCAAGAAAAATGAAAAAATCTAAAAATTTTTTTATTTTTTTATACTCTAAAAAAGTCACTACTTCAATAAAAAGGCCCTACAAAATGTAGAAAGCCCTTAATATTACATTTTTAAATACTTATTTAGTGGTTTATTCTTTTTACTGGAACTAACTCCATATAGCCTCTTTCACCAATTGGTTCTAATTGGATTCTTGGATTTTTTTCATCTATAGAATATCCTATAGACTTAAAATTAAGCTTATTTATCGCATTCCAAACTTCTTTGATCGCTTCTTCATAATCTTCTTCATCAAATGGTTCTCCTTGAAATACTAGATATTCACATTCAGAAAGTTCAATTAGTTCAAAGCCCTCTGGTATTTCTCCTTCATAATCGCAAGATACTTCAACTCCTTGAACATATGTTGAAGTTCCGTTCCAGAAAACTTATAAAACTCTATAAAAGTTTATGTTTCCTTCCTA
>CAMEOO010000025.1 GCA_945929875.1 uncultured Caryophanales bacterium | reverse complement strand
AATCATATATTTAAAATCAACAATATTTTTAAAATTCACTATTTTTTTGCTTTGTCATATTGTAATAGACATTTTTCATCATATTTTGCACTTATTTTTTTCCAACTTTTATTAATATAAATTATATTAATTTATTATTAATTTCTTTATAATAATAAAGGTGAAAGATTTATGAATTACCTTCCATTGAACGTTTTAAGCGGATATAGTTTTCTTGAAAGTGGATTGAAAGTAGAAGACATCGTTGCTATTAGTAAGGATAATGGTAATTCTTTTAGTTGTCTTTGCGACGATTCAAATATGTATGGTTATCCCTTATTTAATTCATTATGTAAAAAAGATGACATTAAGCCTATCTTTTCAATGGGATTAGAAATAATTATTAATAATAAGCCACTTCTAGTTAAATTAGTTATTGAAAATGAAGAAGGATATTTAAATCTATGTAAACTTTTAAGTAAACAAAAGAATTTATCTAATTTATTAACCTATTCAAAAGGATTGACATTGATTATTCCAACGATATCAAATTCTCGCCTTTGTGAAATATTGATTGAAAATGAAGAAAATTTTTCAAAAATTGTTTCTTCGGTTACAAAGCCTTTTGTCAATTGGTATTTTGGAATTGAAATTTATTCTAAAGAAGACAAAGAAATCATAAATAAATATCGATCTTATTCTTCTAAAAATCATTGTAAATGCGTTTTATTTAATAAAGTTCTATATAAAAATAAATCCGATGCGTTGACATATAATATTTTACAAGCAATTAAATACGATCATAAAATTAATCTTAAAAATGATAATTCAGGACCATATTATTTACTAAATGATAAAGAAGCAAGTCAATTATTTACTAAAGAAGAATTAAATGCAACTTTTTCTATTTGCCAAAGTGTTGATTTTGAATTAATGAAAAAAAGAGGTAGATTATTAAAATACACAAATAGCATGAATCTATCGGAAAGAAAATTCTTAGAGTTCATGTGCATTAATAACGCGAAGAAAAAAGGAATTTCTCTAGATAATAATTATCTAGATAGAATGAACTATGAAATAGATGTCATCGATAAAATGGGATATTGCTCTTATTTTTTAATTGTTCAAGATTACGTCAACTTTGCAAAAGATAACAATATACCTGTAGGTCCGGGTAGAGGTAGCGCCTGTGGGAGCTTAGTGTCCTACTTACTTGGAATCACAGAAATTGACCCATTAAAATACAATTTGATGTTTGAAAGGTTCTTAAATCCTCAAAGAGTCACTATGCCTGATATCGATATCGATATCGCAGATTACGCTCGAAGTAAAGTTATCGACTACATCTATAAAAAATATGGTAAAGAAAAAATGGCTAACATCATCACTTTTCAAACTATTGGAGCAAAGCAAAGTTTAAGAGATATTGGCCGAGTCTTCTCTTTCAATAACGCCGATATCAACACTTTATGCATGAAGATAAAAGGGCAGAATACTTCTTTAGATGATTCAATAAAAAATAATAAAGAATTTAACGCTTTATATTCTGATGATTATTTTTCTAAAATCATCTCTTTGGCTAAAAGAATAGAAGGATTTCCTAGACAAGATTCTCTTCACGCAGCAGGAATCATCATAAATGAGGAAGATTTAACTTCTCTTCTTCCAACAAAAGAGGCAGATGATGGAAAACTCATTTGCGAATTTGAAGCAGCTTATCTAGAAGAATTAGGTTTTTTAAAAATGGATATTCTCTCCTTGAGAAATTTGTCAATTATTTTTTATTGTGAAAATCAAATAAAAAAAGTTAATCCTTCCTTTTCTTTAAGGAATATCTCTTTAAATGATTCAAAGACTTTCGATGTTTTAAATGCTGGCCTAACAAAAGGGATTTTCCAACTTGAAAGCGAAGGAATTACTTCTTCCCTTAAAAAGATTAAAATTCAATCTTTCGATGATTTAGTGGCTCTTCTTGCTTTATATCGACCTGGTCCAATGGATAATATCGATATCTATGCTGATAGAAAAAATAATCATAAAGAAGTAACTTATCCTCACCATTTAGTAAAAGAGATTTTAGAGCCTACTTATGGGGTTATCATCTATCAAGAGCAAATCATGGAAATCGTTCAAAAGATCGCTTTATTCTCTCTTTCAGAAGCTGATTTATTTAGAAGGGCGATATCTAAAAAAGATCAAGATAAACTACTCAGTTTGAAAAGCCAATTTATGGAGGGGGCTAGAAAGAATCACATAGATGATAAAGTAAGTGAAAACATCTTTAATTTAATTGATAAATTCGCTAACTATGGGTTTAACAAATCACATTCAGTCTCATATAGTTTAATTACCTATCAAATGGCTTATTTAAAAGCTAATTACCCTTTGTATTTCTATGCAACTAATTTGTCTTTTCTTTCTTCTAGTAGCGATAGATTCTCTAAATTTAAAAATGAATTTAATTTATTTCAGATAAAACTAAGTTTACCTTCTATCAATTATTCTTCAAATGAATACCAAGTAAAAGATAGTAAGATTCTTCTTCCTTTATCACTAATCAAAGGGTTAAATTATTCTTTATCTGAGCAAATTATCCAAGAAAGAAAGAAAAATCACCTTTTTACTTCTTTTGAAGATTTTATTTTAAGAATGCTAAAATATAATTTTAATGAATCGCACTTTATGAGTTTAATAAACTCAGGCGCCTTAGATTGTTTTTCTTTAAATCGAGCGACGATGAGAAAAAATCTTTCCACGATAATTAAATATTCTACATTTAATATTGGAACTGGATTATTATCAAGTGAAGATCTCGATCGTTTTAAACCAAAAATCACTATCTATGAAGATGATAAAGAATTAAATCTTGAAGAAGAATATGAATCTTTAGGGGTGATGATTTCTGGCTCCTTACTTGATAAATATTCAAATTATATTAAAGCTCATAACATCAAAGAAATCTTCAGCGTCTCTTCTTCTTCCTACACTTTAAAAATAGGAGTCATCATTAAAAGTGTAAAAGTAATAACCACGAAAAATAATACTAAAATGGCAATTTGTTTAGGCTTTGATAATACAAGTGAAGTGGAAATAATCTTTTTTAGTAAACAATATGAAGAATATAATAACTTAATTAAAGTAAATAATCCTTTATGTGTACAAGGTTATTTTAAAAAAGATGAAAGCAATAGATTATCTTTTATTGCTTCAAATGTCAAACTAATGGAGGAAAATAAATGAAACTATACGTAATCGATGGAAACTCGCTTCTTTTTAGAGCTTATTATGCTACCTCATTTACTGGAAATATCATGAGAACTAAAGATGGTTTTCCTACAAACGCCTTATTTGGCTTTTCTAACATGCTTAGTAAAATTACTTCTCAAATGTATGAAGAAGATAAAATCATCGTTTGTTTTGATACGGGTAAAAAGACTTTTAGGCATGAAAAATTTTCTGATTATAAAGGTCAAAGGAAAGAAACTGACGACGATTTAAAAATTCAAATTCCTCTTGCTAGAGATTTACTAAAAGCGATGGGCATCTTTTATTATGAACAAGAAGGCTATGAAGCTGACGATATTGCTGGTTCAATTAGTAAAATGGCTTCAAGGCTAGGAATTGATACTTATTGTTATACTTCTGATAAAGATTATCTTCAATTAATCGATGATCACATCACCATCAAAATGATTAGAAAAGGGTTAACTGACATCGAAGATATGACTGAAGAAAAACTAAAAGAAAAAATGGGTTTAACTCCTGATCAAATAAGAGATTATAAAGGTTTGATGGGAGATCCAAGCGACAACTTAAAAGGAATACCTGGAGTTGGAGAAAAGACTGCAGTTAAACTATTAAATGAATATCAAAGTTTAGAAAACATCATTCTAAATATGGAAAATCAAACTTCCAAATTAGCTTTAAAAATTATTGAAAACAAAGAGCAAGGCTTAATGTGTAAAGAACTTGCAACGATAGTAACCAATATGGATCTTCCATTTAAAATTGAAGACTTATCTTATAAAGGATACGATTATAATTTACTTTCTAATTTTTACACTAAATATGAATTTTTCTCTTTGCTAAAAAGATTAAAACCAAACGATAAAATAGTTGAAACTAAAAATGATCAAGAAGTTTTAAATTTAAATATTATCGAAGTAAGATCTTTTAAAGAAATCGTTTCCCCTAAAGTGATGATCATCGATAAAGAAGAAGGAAATTATCATAAAACTAATGTCAATGGATTATATTTTTCTTCTTTAGGTCAAGTGTATTATTTTTCAAGAAGGTTATTTGATGATCAAGATTTCCTTACCTTTATGAAAGATCCTACCAAAGAAAAAATCACTTACGATTTTAAAGCTTTAAAGGTCAGTTTAAATAATTTAGGAATTCAAGTTGAAGGCTTAAAATTTGATCTTCTTCTTGCCACTTATTTAGTAAACCCAACTCTAAATAATGATCCTTTTTCCATCTATGGTTATTGGGGAATCAATCTTCTTTTAAAAGATTCTTGTTCTCTTCTTGAAGATAATCATTTTGATAAGATGAGTTATTATCTTGAAAAAATCTATCCATTAGTCGATCAAAAATTAAAAGATATTGACAATGAAGAATTATTTTATGAAATCGAGTTACCTCTTTGTAACATTCTTTCAGAAATGGAAATAGAAGGATTTCCTTTAAATAAAAAAGTACTTGAAAGTATTAACGAAGAATACTTAGAAAAATTAAAAGAAATTGAAAAAGAAATCTACTCTCTAAGTGGCTATACTTTTAATATTTCTTCCCCTAAGCAAGTTGCTGACTTACTTTTTAATAAGTTAGGTCTTCCTTCTAATAAGAAAGAATCGACTTCAATCGAAGTCTTAAATTCATTAAAAGATCTTCATCCAGTTGTCCCTTTACTTATCGAACATCGAAAATATTCTAAAATCATTTCTACCTATAGCCAAGGATTATTAAATTATCTTTTCCCTGATAATAAAATTCATACGATATTTAATCAAGCCTTAACTCAAACTGGTCGACTTTCTTCTAGCGAGCCAAATTTACAAAATATTTCCACAAGAAACGAAGAAGGAAAGGCGATTAGAAAAGCATTCTTTTACGATGACGATACAAATTATTTATTAAGTTTAGATTATTCTCAAGTAGAATTAAGAGTTCTTGCCTCGATGAGTTCTTGTAAAGAATTAATCGACGTATTTAATGAAGATGGCGACATTCATAGCGCCACCGCGATGAAAGTATTTAACGTAACTAAAGAAGAAGTTACAAGTGACCTAAGAAGAAAAGCTAAAGCCATCAATTTTGGCATCGTCTATGGAATCAGCGATTGGGGGTTAAGCGAACAGATTTCTTCTTCACCAAAAGAAGCAAAGGAAATCATCAATACCTTCTATTTGGAATTCCCTGAAATCAAAGACTACTTTGTAAAAACTATTCAAGAAGCAAAAGAAAAAGGTTATTGTGAAACCTTATATCATCGAAGAAGATATATTCCAGAACTTTCTAGCGAAAATTTCCAAACTCGCGAATTTGGAAAAAGAGTAGCAATGAATGCGCCAATACAAGGAAGTGCCGCGGATATAATGAAAATCTGCATGATTAAAGTCGATCAATTCTTAAAAGAAAATCATTATAAAACTAGAATGGTTCTTCAAATTCACGATGAACTTCTCTTTAAAGTTCCTGAAGAAGAAAAAGAGATCATGCCTCAAATATTAAAAAATATTATGGAAAATTGCGTATCGAGTTTAAAGGTTAAATTAAAGGTTGATGGAAGCCTTGCAAAAACTTGGTACGATTGTAAGTAGGTGAATATTATGCCAGAATTACCTGAAGTTGAAACTGTAAGAAGAATTCTTGAAAACAAATATGTGGGTAAAAGAATTATTGATATTTCTATTCTCTATCCAAAAATGATTCATTCTCCTCTAGAGGAATTTAAAAAAAATATTATCGATCAAATAATTATCTCAGTAACAAGAAAAGGAAAGTATCTTTTTATTAACTTTTCTAATGGATACTCTTTGATATCTCATTTAAGGATGGAAGGGAAATATGTCTTAAGAGAAAAAGATGAAGAATTAAGTAAATACACTAAAGTGATCTTTTATCTTGATGATAATACCCTTCTTTGCTATGAAGATATGCGTTGCTTTGGGGTGATGTATCTATGTCAAACTCAAGAGATATTTAATAATAAAGAAGTAGGTAAACTTGGGCCAGAACCTTTTGAAATAAAAGACTCTAATTATCTATATAATAAATATCAAAAATCTAATAAAGAAATTAAAACTTGTTTACTTGATCAAGAAATTATGTCAGGTCTAGGAAATATCTATTGTGACGAAGTTTTATTTAAAAGTAAGATAAATCCTTTTAGAAAAGCTAGTACTCTTTCTTTAGAAGAATGTCAAAAGATTCTCGATTTTTCTATTGAGACTTTAAACAAAGCGATTTCTCTAGGTGGGTCGACAGTTAGTAGTTATCATCCTGAAAAAGGAATTGATGGAAAATTTCAAAACGAGTTAAATGTCTATGGTAGAGCTTCTTTACCTTGCCCCATTTGTCATACAATTTTAAGAAAAGATAAGATCTCTGGAAGAGGGACAACTTACTGCCCTATTTGTCAAAACGTCGCCCTCAGCGTAGGTTTAACTGGTAAGATTGCTTCTGGTAAATCTAGCGTTTTAGATTTATTTAAAGAAAAAGGCGCTAAAGTCTTTTCTTGCGATGAAGAAGTAAATAATCTTTATAAAGATATAGAATTTAAGAAATTATTAATAGATAAATTTTCTTCTTTAGTTTTAAACGATGATTTAAGTATTTCTAAAGGATACTTAAAAAATTTAATCAGTAATGACCCTACAAAGAAAAAAGAGTTAGAGGATATTATTCATCCGCTAATTAAAGAAAAAGTTGTTAAATTTATTCACGATAACAAACTTAGTCCCTTAATTGTTGTGGAAGTTCCTTTACTTTTTGAAACTAAGATGAATAGTCTTTTTGATTACACTATCGGAGTAAGTTGTTCATTAGTTAATCAAATCGAGCATTTAAAGAATCGAGGAAGTAAAAATATCAACCTTGATTTAGATTTAAATAATTCTAATCAATTTGATAAATATGCGAAAAAATGTTCATTTTTAATTTCTAACGATTCTTCTTTTGAAGAATTAAAAAAGCAAGTGGACGTAATTTATCTTCAAATTACTAGTAATAAATAAATTCATATTCAATAATTACTTCTTCACTTTGATTTTTTAAAGAAGAAAAATAATTAGACTTTAATGAATATGAGAACTTTTCTCCTTTTACTAGCTTTGAAAAAGAAATATATTCAATTTGATATTTAGTTAGTAACGCTCTAGTGGATTCTAAAATTATTCCCTTTTCATAAAGATTATTTTCAATTTGAAAAGATACTTCATTAATTTTATTATATATATCCATATAGGCCTTGGAATCAATAATTTTATAATAAAGTAAGCTTGAAAGAATACATATAATCATTATTATAATACTTCTTTTCATAGAAATACCCCCAATATAATAGTTATAATTAAATTCGCATTTATGATATTATCTTTTATAAATAAGAAAAACGTTGAGCTTTTATTTATACATTGTCGATAATACTCCTCTAAAAATAAATCCTTAGTAAATTTATTGGAATAACATATCTTATAAATTTGAGTAAATACTTCATATTTTTCATAAATTTTATTATCTAAACTCATCTTATTAGAGTTGATATCATCTAGAAGTAATGCAAAAGGATTATGCTTAGAAGGATACTTATCGACAGTTTTAATTAAGCATTCCATTGGGCGAAGATAACTCAAGGAAGAATAGAATTCGATATACATCTTATTAAATTTTGAGGCAAAAATTGGGGCTTTTCTTCTTGTATTCATAATGTAGTCAAAAAGAAGGAATAAACTAGGAAGAAATGAAATTATCTTAAGAGAAGATGAATAAGAAAAACTAGGAAATAGATTGATCATAACTAAAAGAAAAAAAGAAAAAATAAAATAATCCATTATTAAACCTTTTTGATTCTTGTTTAATATCTCTTTATATTGAATAATTAAATTATCGATATTAGTTTTATTATTACAAAGCGATAATTCTGAATAAAACTCTTTTTCAATTTTTAATTTCGCATTTTGGGCAATGATCTTACACCTTTGCTGGAAAGGTAGATTACTTTGTCCTAAAACATTATTTAATTTTTCTTCTTTCGAAATATAAATCTGATTTATTACTTCAAGCTTGATTAATACTTTTTTGAAGTTCTCTCTATTTTCATCAAATAAATATAATATAATTAAGAAAAATAAAGCGATAAAAGAAAGATAATTTTTTATGAAGTAATTAGTAATCAAACAAAGGGCTATTAGTAATATTTCAAGATTTTTTTTCATCAATTTTTCCCACTTTCTTTATGTTATATGTAAATAGATAATGCGTATAAGTAATATCCACATTAATTTCTCTTTCTCTAGCTAAAAAAATGAACTTATCTAATTGATAATTTTTTAGTCCATCAAAATAAGTAATAATATTATTTTCAAACTTTTCTTTAATTTTTTCCTCTTCAAATGATAAATCCTTCATATCGATAAATTCATAGAGAATTTGTGACAGCATCACATCAACATAAGAAGAGATCTTTTCTTCTTGATAATTAAAAGAAAAAGAAAAAATTAAACTTATAATAATTAATAAACTTCCCTTATTCATCTTCAATAACTAATTTATATCTCCCTTCTTCATTAAAAACAAAATAATCAATATCGATATATCGGTCGTAATAAACATCGATGTCACTATGATAAATTCCTTTAAAAATTATCCTGACGTTAACAACTTTTTCACTATTTTCTTTTGGCAGATAAATTTGTTCTTCTAAATAATCTTTTAAGGTTAAAAAAAACTTTTCTAGATTAGATACCAAATTGAGTTTAAACTCATAATAATTCAAAAAATCAAGATCTAAAAACATCCCCTCGTTGTAAATATGTAAAACTATCTCTTTGCATAAATCGTATTTTTGATTAAAGGATATTTCTCCAAGTTTTTTTAAATCGAGATAGTTTTCACTTTCTTTATATTCATAGATGTTAGGATCAATTGATATAAAAAGCTCTTCGCTAGTTTCAATAATGTTCATATAATCTTCAATTAAGTCATTAAAAGAAAAATAACCTGAGGAAGTAATATCAATTTCATTTAATAAATTAACATTAAAATAATAGATGTTAGTATTATAGTTATCTTGATATCTAATTTTTACTTGGTTATTCTTACCATATTCAAGAAAAGGTAAATCGATTCTTTCTATCGAGGTAATATCTTTTAAATACATCGAGACTTTATCGTTAACTTCAACAATAAAATATTTATAGAAATGTTCGATTTTTTTAAATGTTAGATGATATGTTTGATTATAGAAGACTAGACTTGCTTCATAGAAAAATAATTTATCCTCTTTAGTTATTTTTAAAGGAAATAGTAAAACAACGATCAATATAAATTTGATTATTTGCATAATTCGGCGAACTTCTTTATTGCTCGATTTCTAATTCGATAATACGTTGAACGGGCGTAAGAAAAAACCCACCAGTCAGTTTTGTTGACCTTTGGAGAAATGATAAAAAAATCTTTCCAAATTATTTCTCTTTCTTGAGGTTCTAGTAAAGACAAACAAAAGTGAATGTGGATGATGTATCTTTGATCGCTATTTAAATTTTCTTTTGCATAATCTAATACATTTAATGAGGTGGAGTATGGTTGACTTTCATCTCTTAAAAGTTGAGTTAAATTCGATTCTTTTCCATTTTTAATCAGATCAGAAAAAATTTTCTTATACTTATCCGCAGCTTGTATAACTATTTCTTCTTCTTTTTTAGTAGACATATTTTACTCCTTTCTAATGCTATCACAAGAGAAGTTTAGTCTAAAAAAAGAAGAAAACTTATAAAATGTTTTAGATAATATTTTAATACTATTTTTGTCTTAAAAAAAGTTTATTTTTGTCTAAAAAAAACATCTACCCCGAAGGATAGATGTCATTTTATTTTTTTATTTTTTTAAGGCAAGAGATACTGCAACAGCACAAGAGACAGTCGCACCAACCATTGGGTTATTACCCATACCGATTAAGCCCATCATTTCTACGTGAGCAGGAACTGAACTTGATCCAGCAAATTGAGCATCGCCATGAACTCTTCCTAATGTATCAGTTAAACCATATGAAGAAGGTCCAGCTGCAACATTGTCTGGGTGAAGAGTTCTACCAGTTCCTCCACCAGAAGCAACTGAGAAGTATTTAACTCCATTTTCTACTGCCCATTTCTTGTATGTACCAGCAACTAAGTGTTGGAATCTAACTGGATTAGTAGAGTTTCCAGTAATAGAAACACCGACGTGTTCATGAATCATGATTGCTACGCCTTCATTTACTTCATTAGCGCCATAACAATTGATTAATCCTCTTTCTCCATCAGAGAATTTAACTTTTCTGACAACGTTTAATTTTGAGTGTTCAAAATCGTAATCAGTTTCTACATATGTGAATCCATTGATTCTTGAAATGATGTAAGCAGCATCTTTTCCAAGACCATTTAAGATAACTCTTAAAGGTTTTGTTCTAACTTTGTTTGCGTTTCTAGCAATACCGATAGCTCCTTCAGCTGCAGCGAAAGATTCGTGTCCGGCTAAGAAGCAGAAGCATTCCGTCTTTTCATCTAGAAGCATAGCGCCTAAATCACCATGTCCTAAACCAACTTTTCTAGTTTCCGCGACTGATCCTGGGATACAGAAAGCTTGTAAACCAACTCCCACTAAGTGAGCGGCTTCAGAAGCAGTTTTAGCTTCCTTCTTTAAAGCAATTGCAGTACCTAAAGTATAAGCCCATACTGCATTTTGGAAAGCGATAGGTTGAACACCTAATACGATTTTTTCTACGTCAACGCCTTTACTTAAGCATAGGTCTCTTGCATCGTCAAGAGAACTAAAGCCATATTCTTTTAAGCAAGCGTTAATTCCGTCCATACGACGTTCTTGATTTTCAAATGTAGCCATACTCATTTCTCCTATTCTTTTCTTGGATCGATGTGTTTTGGTGCATCATCGAAACGTCCATATTTACCAATGCATGATTCATAAGCAACTTTTGGATCGACACCTTTTTTGATTGCATCCATCATTTTGCCTAAATTGACATATTGGTAACCACAAATTTCATCGTTATCATCTAAAGCTACTTTTAAGACATAGCCTTCAGCCATCTCTAAGTATCTTGGTCCTTTTAATTTTGTTGCAAACATTGTTCCTACTTGGCTTCTTAAACCTTTTCCTAAATCGTCTAAAGAGGATCCAATTGGTAAACCACCTTCAGAGAAAGCAGTTTGAGAACGTCCATAAACAAGTTGTTTGAAGATTTCTCTCATAGCTACGTTAATTGCATCGCAAACAAGGTCAGTATTTAAAGCTTCAAGTAAAGTTTTGCCTTGTAAAATTTCTGCAGCCATTGCCGCTGAGTGAGTCATACCTGAGCAGCCGATAGTTTCCACTAAAGCTTCTTCGATAACTCCTTCTTTAACATTTAATGTTAATTTACATGCACCTTGTTGAGGAGCACACCATCCGATACCGTGGCTTAATCCAGAAATATCGGTAATTTGCTTTGATTTAACCCATTTACCTTCTTCAGGAATTGGAGCTGGGCCATGATCGCAGCCTTTTCTAACGACACATTGTTCATTGACGTCAGAAGTGTAAACATATTTATACATATTGTTTAAAATCCTTTCTTTCACAATTAAAATTTTGCCACAACTAAAGAGCAAATTCAATATTTAAAAACAATAATTAATTTATATAAGTAAATTAATATCGAAAAAAAGTATATTGTATAAAAGTAAATTAATAGATAGTAATTTGATAAATCTAAAGTACAACTTTATTTTAGCCAAAACAATAATACTGTAGCATTGATCAATCTACTTTAGTTAGCAAATGATACTTATCTTTTATTTGTAGTATGTTAATCTTCTTTAAATGAAAATTTTCCTTTTCTTTATTAGGTTTTACTCCTATTCCATTATGATAGCAATAAGCTAGATAATAATGGCACTCTTCTTGATTCTTTTTTGCGCCCATTAAAAAATATAGAAAAGCTTTTTTCTTATCGCTTGGTTTAATTAGTCCTTCAAGTTCCATAATTCCTAAATATAAATAAACTTCTTTTTTATTTTCGACATTTTTAAAATAGCGATAAGATTCCTTATAGTTTTTTAATTCATAAAATATTTTTCCTAGTTTTATAAAGCTATCTTTGTAACCTAAATCTGCAGAAAGAATATATAGATTTATCGCTTTATTAATTTCATTTTTATCTTGATAATAACTTGCAAGTTCAAAAGCTGCTTTTCTATTAGAATGTTTTATCATCTCTTCTAAAATAGCAATACCTTTATCATCTTCGTGATTATCGATATATTGCCTTGCTTTTAAAAATAATTCATAATCTTTTTCATTCATTTTTTTTCACCTAGAAAAAAGTATATCACATCGTTCTAGTCGAAATTTGTAGAAGCTAGGTTACCATTTTAAATTAATAATATTTATATTTTCTTTTTTTTCATTTATAATAAAAAACGTGATAAATATGAAAAAGAAAAGCCTATTAGTATTAATATCTACGTTATTAAGTTTTAATTGTATATCTTGCTCAAATAAGCAAGATCCTTTAAAAAGTGATAATAGCATTAAAATTGATCAAATCGACTCTATCGATTCATTTATTAAAATCGATGAAAATGAACTTTACTCTTTAATAAATAAGAAAAAAGATTTTGTTTTAGTAATCGGTCAAGAAGGATGTTTATCTTGTGAAAGCATTATTCCAGTATTAAAAAGTTATATTTCTAATTATGATTTTGTATTTTATTGGATTGATATTTCTTCTTATCAAGAAGCAGTTAAAATCTTAAAAGATGATGAGACCTATTCTCTTAAACCAGTAGTAATGTCTGCTTCTCTTCTTTTATTTGATGAAGGTAAAGATGTTGAATATATCGAATATGATATGAAATTATATGAATCTAAAGATTCTGTAGGTAAAAAACTAAATAAATACATTTCTAGATCAGGTTATTATCTAATTAATGATCTAGTGGAAATAAGTTATTCTGAAGGTGTAAATATGTATCAAAATAATATTGAAAGTTATGAAAATTTAAAAGATTTAATTTATGATAAAAAAGAAGAAGTTACCGTTTTATTCTCTTGGTATCAATGCCCAGATTGTCAACTTCTCAAGTCTTTAGTCCTAGATGATTATTTGAAAACCACCACAAAACCTCTCTACTTTTTTGAAGTAGATGGAATAAGAAATTCATCCGAAGATGAATGGGTCATTTTTAAATCATATTTTCAATTTGATGATTATCGAGATGGAAGAGTTCCAACTTTCGTTCATTTTAAAGATGGAAAAAAAGTTGATATGGCTGTTTTTGTTAACGATGTAATTGAAGAAGAAGATAATGAATTTGTAATCACTGAATCTTTTTGGGAAGACAAAATTGTTGGATTAAAAGCTTCTACCAAAGAAGAGTTATATAATAAAAGCGCAAAAGAAGAAGCAAAATATATTAAAGAATATCTAAACAAATATCTAAAATAATTTTTCATTAAATTTTTCCTTATAATAAAAAAATTGAAGTAACTCTACATTTATTTAGTTACTTCAACTATTTTTTATTTACTTTTTAGTTTTGAATAAGCTTTACTAATAAGCGCTCCAACTTTTGCGTTGTTATAGACAAGCTGAATATTACTTTCTAACGATCTTCCCTTGGTGTGCTCTTTAATATGGGCTAGTAAGAAAGGAGTGGTGTCTTTCCCTTTGATTCCTTCCTTTTTCGCGGCATTTAAAGCCTCTTCAATATAGACATTAATCTCTTCATTAGGAATTTCATATTCTTTTGGTATTGGATTAGAAATTAAAATTCCTCCTTGTAGATTTAAATCTCTTTTAATTTTAATAGCCTTTGCAATCTCTTCGGCACTATCCATTTGATAGTCGACATCTAAGCCTGAATCAGTGGAATAAAAAGCCCCTAAATGGTTAGATTTATAGCCAAGAACTGGTACGCCAAAAGTTTCTAAATATTCTAGAGTTAAAGGTAAATCTAGAATTGCTTTAGCTCCCGCGCAGACGACTGTAACATTAGTATGAGCAAGTTCTTGTAGATCTGCGGAGATATCAAAGGTATATTGACCTTCTTTATGAACTCCTCCAATTCCTCCAGTGACAAACACTTCAATTCCAGCGATAGAAGCAAAGATCATTGTAGTGGCAACAGTTGTAGCTCCCCATAACTTCTTAGACATAATAACTGGTAAATCTCTTCTTGAAGCTTTTAGTATTCCTTTTCTTTTTCCAAAAAGTTCAATTTCTTCTTCACTCATTCCAACTATTCCCACTCCATCGATAATCCCAATAGTTGCAGGAACACAACCATTTTCTCTAATGATTTTTTCTACATTTAATGCAGTTTCCACGTTTTGAGGATAAGGCATTCCATGAGAAATAATCGTCGATTCTAAAGCCACGACTGGAATATTATTTTTTAAGGCGTTTTTTACTTCTTCTGATACTTTTACTAACATAATCTTCTCCTAATCTAATTCAAATGCTCCTGTATATAATTGATAGTATTTACCCTTTTGGGCTAACAATTCTTCGTGATTTCCTCTTTCGATGATTCTACCATTTTCAAGAACCATAATCGCTTGAGAATTTCTAACTGTCGATAATCTATGAGCGATGACAAAGACAGTTCTACCTTTCATTAATTCATCCATTCCCTTTTCAATATGCATTTCAGTTCTTGTGTCAATAGAGGAAGTCGCTTCATCTAAAATTAGTATCGCAGGATTAGCCACTGCCGCCCTAGCGATAGCGATTAACTGCCTTTGACCTTGAGACAAATTACTCGCGTCATTAGTTAACATCGTATTATATCCTTCCGGTAAGTGAGAGATAAAATAATGAGCATTAGCACGTTTTGCGGCCTTGATACATTCTTCATCGGTTGCATCAAGTCGCCCATAACGAATATTCTCAAGTACCGTATCACTAAATAAATGAGTATCTTGAAGAACAATCGATTGCGTTCTTCTTAAATCAGCTTTTTTAATTTTGTTGATGTTAATTCCATCAACTCTAATCTTTCCATCTTGAACATCGTAAAATCTATTAATTAAATTAGTAATAGTAGTTTTTCCTGCACCTGTTGAACCCACAAAAGCAATCTTTTGTCCAGGTTTAGCAAATAAAGAAACATCGTGAAGGACTAGATGGTCATCGTTATAACCAAAGTCGACATCGAAGAATCTTACATCACCTTTAACTTCAATTAAAGAAGTCGTTCCATCTTCATGAGGATGTTTCCATAAGAATAGAGGAGTCTTGTGATCTACTTCATGAATTAGACCATTTTCATCTTTTTCCCCATAAGTCAAGGTAACGTAACCTTCATCTACTTCTTCATCCATGTCGATTACTTTAAAGACTCTTTCACTAGAAGCTAAAGCGATGATAATCGAATTGAATTGTTGAGAAATTTGAGAAAGAGGCATACCAAATTGCTTAGTTAAAATTAAAAAGGAAATTAATAATCCTGCAGTCATAGCTTGAGCAGGAACAATACTAAATTTAGTCACCATCATGATTGCTCCAATAAGTGCAGTCAAAGCGTAGTGAACGTGATTTAAGTTATTAGTGATTGGGCCAAAGGAGAAACTAGCTCCGTTAGCCTTAGAATAACTATAAGTTAAATCTTGATTAATTTTATCAAAATTAGCTTTTGCTTCTTCTTCGTGGCAGAAGACTTTGACAACCTTTACTCCATCGATCATCTCTTCAATATAACCATTAAGTCTTCCTAGATCTTGTTGTTGCTTAACAAAGTATTTTCCTGAACTTTTAGCGATTTTACTTGAAGCAAACATGATGATAGTAACCATGATTACGCAAACAATGGTTAATTCTAAAGAAGCGATCAACATATAGATAAAGGTAGACACAACAGTAATTACGCTAGCAATAATTTGTGGGATAGCTTGCGAAAGCATTTGCCTAATTGCATCGACGTCGTTAGTGTAGTAGCTCATTAATTCTCCATGAGTATGTAAGTCGAAGAATTTGATTGGTAGCTTTTCCATATGTTCAAAAAGATCTTTTCTAATATCTCTTAAGATTCCTCTTGAAATATAAACCATCATTAGGTTATAGACATAAACAGAAACTATGCTAATTAGATAGCTCACTGCCATAAACAGAATATTAAATATAAATTCTTTTTCTGCATTAGAGGAAGTAACTATTCCATTAACTGAATCAATTAAGTTAGGAATAGACACGTCAATTAATTGATTAAGTAATCTAATAGATACAAGAGAAAGTATAGCTTGAAGAACAATCATCACTAAGACAATAGCAAATTTAAAGTAATAGTTTTTAAAATAAGAGATTAGTCTAATAAAGGTTTTTCTACCATTTTTAGGTTTTGCAGTACCTTGTAATGCGCGTGGAGGCATATTATTCATCCCCTTTCATTTGAGAAGAATAAACTTCTTGATAAATCTTATTATTCTTTAATAATTCTTCATGAGTTCCTATCGCATCGATCTTACCTTCGTCAAGAACGATAATCTTATCAGCATCCATGATCGAATTAATTCTTTGAGCGATGATGATTTTTGTAATTGAAGGTACGTTTTCTCTTAAAGCTTTTCTAATTAAAGCGTCAGTTTTAGTATCTACTGCACTAGTAGAATCATCTAGAATTAATACTTTAGGGTTTTTTAAAAGCGCTCTAGCGATACATAATCTTTGCTTTTGTCCTCCAGAGACGTTACATCCTCCTTGGCCTAGATCAGTATCTAATCCTTTTTCTGATTTCATGACAAAGTCATACGCTTGTGCACTTTTGCACGCCTCTAAGATTTCTTCATCGCTTGCTTCTTTATTACCCCATTTTAGATTATCTCTAATTGAGCCAGAGAAAAGGACATTCTTTTGAAGGACGACAGAAACTTGATTTCTTAAAGTCTCTAGATCGTAATCTCTTACATCCACTCCACCTACTTTAATTGAACCATCTAATACATCGTAAAGGCGAGGGATTAAATTAACTAAAGTAGTTTTACTTGAACCAGTCCCTCCAATTATTCCTACCATTTCCCCAGAATTAATATGTAAATTAATTTTTTCTAAGTTTAGATTCTCTTTATCGCGATTGTAGGAAAAATCGACATTTTCAAAATCGATAGTTCCATCTTTAACTTCATAAAGAGGATTTTCTTTATTAGATAAAGTAGATTTTTCTTTAATGACTTCGCTAATTCTTATTACGCTTGCTCTTGACATTACTACCATGACAAACATGCTAGAAACCACCATTAAGGAAGAAAGCATTTGTGAACTATAAGATAAGAATAAGTTTAATTCAGGAATTCCCATCGTAGTTTTAATGATGAAGAATTTAGTTCCAAAATAGCAAATCGCTAAAGTGGTCGCATACATCACTAAATTCATAATTGGGCCATTAAAGGCTAATACTTTTTCTGCCTTAATACCTAAGTCTCTCATCTCATCGATACTTTTATTAAATTTTTCAATTTCAAATTCTTCTCTATTGAAAGATTTAACTACTCTAATTCCAATTAAATTTTCTTGTAGTCTTTCATTCATCACATCGTATTTACTAAACATATTCTTAAAGATTGGATGAACGTGCACAGTGATGACCATTAATCCTACAACTAATACCGGAATAGAAACTACATAAATTAATGATAGTTTAACATTCGTGGATAAGCACATGATTAACGACATCACAAACATGATAGGCGCACGAACAAATAGCCTAATGATCATCACAAAAGCTTGTTGAACGTTAGTTACATCGGTAGTTAATCTAGTAATTAATGATGAAGTTTGAAACTTATCGATATTTTCAAATGAGAAAGATTGAATATTATAATAGATATTCTCTCTTAAACTTTGAGCAAATTTTCCTCCGGCCTTTGCTCCTACTTTTGCTCCCCCTACTCCAAAAAGAAGTGAGATGACTGAGCAAACTACAATTAATAAACCCGAAAGAGAAATAAGTCCTAAATTTCCAAGTGTAGGAGATAATTTATCATATATTTCAATAGTTAAACTATTCGCTTGAGTGGGATTTTCATTAATGATATATAAAAATCCTAATAGCACGCTGACGATATATGGAATAAATACTTCCATTAAAACTTCTCCAATCATTAAAATAGGAGTAAGGATTGTTTCTTTTAAACAGGGTTTTATCGATTTGATAATTTCTTTCATATAGTCCCCCCCTAAACATCAATAAATATTATATATATTTAAAGTATTTTTTTCCATTAGAAAAAAATTATTATTTATATTCATTTGAAAATATATTTACAACAAATTTTATTTATTTAAAATATAAAAACTTAAATAATATGGAACAGTAAAAATATTATTGCTTTGGTTAATATTTTGAGATGTTAATTTTAATAAATTGTCTACTTTATAATTTGGATTTTCTAATACTGTTTTACTAGCTTTAGAGTTACCATCTTTTGCTTTTACTTCTACTAGGTATGGTTGATTGAAGATACTTGTTATAAAATCAATCTCTAACCCACTAGATTTACTAAAATAATAAAGTGGTCTATTTAATTTATGAAATGATTCTGCAACCAAATTCTCATAAATCATTCCTTTACCAATTCCTAATTCGTTAGTAAGTATTTTATAAGGGACAGTATCATCTAACATAGCGATTAATAATCCTATATCTGAAACATAAAGTTTAAAATTATCTTTTATCGCAACAAAATCAAATGGTTCTTCGATTGTAGATAAGTTATAACAAATATCAATGAGTCCATAACTTTTCAACCATTTAATGGCATCTAAGTGGGTTTTTGATTTTGCTTTTTTGCTAATATCAGAATATTGGAATTTCTTATTATCTTTTGCTAATTGTTTAGGTATAGAATTAAAGACATCCATTATTCTTGTTTTTTCTAATTCATCATTTACTAATTCACAATGTTCATTTAAGTGCATACCAAAGTCAGTTTTATAATCATTTAATAATCTTTTTTGAATTCTTCTTGCCTCAGAAATATCTTTTGTTTCAACAAATGTTTTTACAACTTCAGGTAAACCACCTACACAAATATATTTTCTAAATAGATCTAAAAACATTTGATGCAAATATAGAGGCACTTCTTTCTTATTATCTAAACATTCTTTTATGGTATCAATAAGTTTTTCATCTACTCCTAAAGCCCATAGAAACTCTTCAAAATCCATAGAAAACATTTCTATTTGTTCTTCAGATCCTACCGCAATTCCTCTACTAGGAGTATTGTTAAGTCTATATCCATCTATTCCAAGTAAAAATCCAGTACAAACAACATCAAATCTTCCATCTTCTTTAAAATATCTTAATGAAGACCTAGCATTAGGACAGTCTTGGATTTCATCAAAAATTATTATTGTTTTGTAAGGGATCATTTTCGATTCTTTAATTATCCTATTATCTGAAGGTAAAGATGAAATAAATAAAGAAATTGTATCAAGATTAAAATCACCATCAAAAATATGGTGTAAACTAGGTTGTTTTCTAAAATCTAAGATAAATGCATTCTCATAATTGTTTTTAGCAAATTCTTTTACGATATATGTTTTTCCAATCTGGCGTAACCCTTTAATTACTAAAGGTTCCAAAACAGCATAATAAAACCTATAAAACTTTATAAAACTTCTTT
>CAMEOO010000024.1 GCA_945929875.1 uncultured Caryophanales bacterium | reverse complement strand
GAACCAAAAAACCTCTTGAAATAGAATAAAGTCAGGAGGAGAAGCAAAAATGAAATGCAATGAATATTTGGAAGGATTCAAAATTCAAGCAGTAAAGCGAATATATTTAATTATTTCGCGTGTCTACCTTAATGGGAATATATCAAAAAAAGAGATTTTGTTGAAATTTTAAGACCAATGAAAGAAACAAAACACAAGCCAATATATCGATATGAAGCAGCAAATATAGCAATAATCGAATATAAAGGATATAAAATCATCTGTGAAATTTAAAAACTAAATCAAGTTATGGAAATGTTGAAATGATAGAATTAGAAACAATTATAGTTTTCCATATACTACTACCTCCTATACATTTGCATATCTAATAAGAAATGATTCATGCATTTCCTCAACCTCAAAATATCTAATCAATCCGTCCTTTCTTAATTTATTGAGTGAATCATTTAACAAGTAATACACATCTTGAATATTCATTTTTTTCTTTTTTAATAGCAGGTTCAATCTTTTCACTGAAGACCATATCATCATTTTTAATATCCATGTTGAAAAATTTAGCGATATTTAAAAGAAAATCATAGAATGGTAATGATACATCATTTTCAATTATATTGATATTCTGAAAAGAATAATGCAAGTACATAGACAATTCTTCTTGCCATATTTTATATACTTTCCTTAAATATTTTAGATTCTTGTAAAAATATATCTTCATAACAGCTAACCCTAGATGATTATATTTTAACAGAAATTTGCCGCAAATAATTCTACAATTTGTGGCATTTACATATCTAATTTTTTTTTGCATTCAATTAAAATTTTCATTTTCTATCATAAGTAAAAAAAATCGCAGAAATGTGAACACAACATATGAACGATAACTGTCTGGAGTAAAATCTAGGCAGGTTTTTTGTTATGTAGACAAAATAAAAATCTCATCTTCAAACTTATTCAAATGAAAAGGCTAGATAAGGATGATCATAAGAAAGCTACCCAGCGATTAAGTTGAGTAGCTTTGTTTTATTTTCTAAACTTAGAATAAGATAAATCTAGAACACGACATTTTTCTTTGTAATCTTTTGTTCCAAAATACTCTTCATCAACCCCTACTTTAGATAAAGGGAGAAAACAATTACTGTAATGTTTTGGAAAAGGCGTATAGTCGCAAGTGTCTGCACATACAATTTTGTTACAATTCTTTCCTGGCAAATTTCCCATTCTTAAACGAACTTGCCTTATTGATAATTTTCTAAAGCCTTTTTCAAAGAAAAGGAAGTTTACACCACCTGGATTAGCGACAGATTTATAAGCTAAACAATCAGGTCTTAATTTAATTATTTCATTAATGACGTTTATTTCTTGCTCATTGAATGCAATTCCGTTTTCGTTTTTTTCTAATATTTTATGGAAAGAAATATCTCTTCCATCAATAATAATTAGAGGCTCGTTATTATTAATTATAGGAAATGTGCTTGTTGCATCATCATATGCCCAAAAGGTAATAATATTATTTGATGAACCGTGTCTTTTTATTTCTTTTCTTGCTGTATCAATCGAATCTGCCCAATAAGATAGCTTTTGTTCAGGAAAAAGTGTAGAGTATCTATTATTGGCGTTAGATAATCTCAAATTACCTTCGTTCAAATCAAATACACTTTTGCCATAAAGTGATGTGTTGAATTCAACACATCTAAAAAAATCGAATTCATCAGTAACATATACAGGAAATTTGTTGTGCTTATAAACATCTCTGCCCCAGTCTTGATTTGGAAATAACGGTGCATTAATTATCTGTCCACTCATTTTTACTTAACCATATCCTCAGAAGTTTCCTCAATAAACAATATTTCTTCGTTGCTTAAACCATACTTACTATAGAGTTGCTTATCAATTTCTGAAACAGGTTTATACCATTGAATTTCTGAGTTATTGGAAAAATCAAGTAATGGGATATTGGCCCAAGTATCCTTGGGGTTGTTTTGTGTTACTTTGAGTGTTCCTAACATAAATCTTAAAAACTTAGTGTAAATATATTTTTCAAAATTTTTAGCTTCAATTTCAGTGTTAAAATTACCAATGCTCATAAATGTTTGGGTATGACATTCATTTGGTTTGGCTACAATTGGCTTGCTAAGTTGTTCACCTAATCTTCCACTTCCATTAGCACCTGTTATAAAAACTTTATAATGACTTAAATTATCGTTTCCCCTAATATATTTATTTGAAATAAATTTCCATGTACGTTGATTGTTTTTTCTTCCACAAACTCTAATATCATCTTTATTAACTTGAGAATCAGAAAATACTTTTGGCATTTTTTCAAAAATGCTAGCATCAACTATTAGTTCGTTTCCTTTGGTAAATGTTCCGACATATTCAGGAAAATCTTTATAAATAACACTTTCAAGATTATATGTACTTTTCGGATATGCTATAGAATCAACAAAAACATTTGATTTTTTTCTAACCTTTTCAATAATGTTCTTAGTAATAGGATTTTCAGTGAAATGAACAATCGGACCTATTTTTCTACTTTTATCCATTAATGTTACGGCAACTCCGCCTTTTATTTCAGCTGTTGGAAAAACAACACGAGAATCACTAAAGTAATCAATTACAGAAAAATGCTCATCATTCAACATTTTAATATTCCATTCTGTAGGAGTTTGGCCAGCATTGAACAAAAATCTTGCAGGGCTAATTAATGTAACTAAGTTTGAAATAGAAAATGAAGCCTGATAAAAATAATGATAAATAGGATTTTTTCTATTATTATTTATTTCTTCTTGATATGGCGGATTACCTACTATTGCATTGAATTTCATTTGTCCATTACCTCCTAAATTCCAGAATGATGGTTTTAATACTTTTTGTATAAATTGTGCTTGTTTATCTTTTAATTGCATTACTAAATCATCAAAAGAATGCATGTTCGTTTTTCCATTCCTATAACCAAGCAATGTTCTCTTAGTTATAAGTTTTGCCATTGGAGTTTTACAAATAACAAATATTTGATTTTTAATAGTGTTATCCCAATATTCAACTTTCCTTTCAAAACTTATATCGCTTAAGTTCTTAATCGCTTCTCTGTATAGCGAATAAGTTACATATAGTGGATATAAACCTGTCTTTGAATTGATTTCAAGTATCTTTGCATCTTTAGTAAACACTTTGTTTGTTACATCAATTTGCTCAACCAATCTTGGCTCATCTATCATATTATTATGAGATTCATCAAAGAAATCATAGCCACCAATAGTATCTGACATATGCATATTAACAACACGCCATGGCGTCAAAACAGTTTCTTTATCGGGATTTTTAAATGTTGCAAAAAGAGATGCAATTTTCTTTACTCTTTCAGTAGGTTCTAGTTCATCAGCTGTTTTAGCGATATATCTAATTCTTCTACTTGCCGCTACAAAAATATCTTTATCATAATACTTAGAGAACTTCTTAAATGTCTCTTTATCTACGCCAGTTGGCATAAATTCATTCCAAGATGTATCATCAACTAAATCAGCAAAGTTGTCGATTGTAACATCAGCTTCAATGTCTATATCCATACCATAAACAAGCAAAGGCATTCTAATTGAAATAGCTCTAAGAATAGATATAGCAGAATCACGATTCTTTTTCTTTTCTTTTAATTCAGCAAGTCGCTTCTTTTCTTCTTCGGTTAGCTCTTGCTTTTTCTTTTTCTCTTTTAACTTCTTTTCTTCTTCAGTTTCTTCTTCATTAAAGCCTTCATTATTAATATCAATTTCTCCGGCTTTCTTAGTTTGCTTAGATGCACCAACTATCTTCTTTAAGCTTTCAAATTCTTTTAATTCGACTTCGGTTAGCTTTAATAACTCATCATTATAAATTTTAGGGTCATCAAAGCCATTTCTAGCGACTCTTTCAGCATAAGCTTTCTTTAATTCTTGTAGTAATTCAGCAACTTTATATTCTTTCATATTAGAATCTTCGATTGCGATAACTGGACAATAATTTAAGAACTTAGAGAGTGATAATTCAGCAACACTGTTGTTTGCTCCTGCCCTTGCTGAAAGTTGTACCGATTCAGCTACCATCTTAAGCGTACGATCGGGAGCAAAATCAAATACAAAGCATTCAGTCTTTATCTTACCGTTGATATTCGCAGGAGATTGAACTCTAAAAATTGTTTGAAGATATTGGCTAGCTGCAGTTGAGTATGTGCCAGCAAGCATTAAAACTGCTGTCCATTCAGGAACAGTAACACCAGTAGTTAATCTTCCACAAGATAAAGTAATAGTTCTGGTATTTTCTGGATGGTCAGTCATTTTTTCTTTTAATGCTTTTAGTGCATCAGAAGTATCAATTTCTTCTCCACCATCACCAGCAACATTAACAACAGCAAATTCTTTTAATATATGATGGTTCTTTATTAGCTTTTCTAAAGCCTTAGCTTCTTTAACACCAGGAACTACCCATAACGAATGCCTAAAATAGTCTCTATATTCATCGGTTGAATAAGGATAATTTGTCTCATCACTTTTCTTGCATATTAAATCTAAAAATGATTTTACATCCTGTTCATGAACAAAATCTCCTACTTTTATACCGTTAGGTACTTTCTTTCCATCCTTTTCTATATCGCCTGTCCAAATTCTAAAGAATTCCCTAAAGTTAAAGGCTTTATCCATTACATCGATATATACAGGAAGACTCTTTTCTAGATGATATGTAAATATATTCATCTTAGGGAGCTCTTCATAAGGGTTAGAATCGCCAAAGTGGTTTTGGTCCCACAATGTTTTGGCTTCTTGTTCCATAATATAGTCCCAAGTATAAATGGACTCCTGTTCAAAATCAGTTAACAAGTTAAATGGAGTTCCTGATAACTCTAGAACATGTGTTTTATATTCATCGTTAGGTTTAATAACAGCTTCTAATACATTTTTGCCAAGTTGTGTTTGTGTTCCTTCGTGCGCTTCATCGACAACAACAAAATCCCAGTTTGTCTTGAATACATCATCATTTTTATCAAAATTTCCACCAACAGCATCGCTACCACGTAAATCTTGCATAGAAGCAAAATAAACAAAATAAAGTCCGGCTTTTTCTAGTTCTTTAATAGATTTATGACCATCTTTTTTAGAGCCAAATGCATAATTTGGTTTATCATAGAAAATTTTACCAAAATCCTCAAACCAACCTTCACTTACTACAGGTCTATGAGTGATTATGATTGTCTTTTTAAATTCCATTTCTTTAGCCACTTCTAAGGCGGTTAAAGTTTTACCAAAACGCATCTTAGCATTCCAAAGCATTCTATTGTCAGTTTTGTACCTAAAAATAGTCTTTTTAATGGCTTCTTTTTGCTCTGGTCTAAATATAATAGGGTTTTTATTGTTTGTTATTTGAGAAGAATTTAATGCTGTCTTTCCAGCCTTTACAGCAGCAATAGCATTCTTTGCTGTATTTAAATCACATTCAAACCACTCATTTGGTTTTTTATTAAATTCAAATGTTTTCTTTTTTATGCCAGAACGCGCCAAAACATCATGTACTTTATAATCTCTAAAAGCTTTTACTTTTCCATCTTTATGGTAGACAGCAATTTCAGTATGAATTAAATCATAATTAATTGCAGCGGTTGCCGTATATGAGTCTATTCTTTTACGAGCTGCATAATTTAAATCATGGCAATTAGGAGTAAAGCTGGAATAAGGCTTATCAGTATGAATTGTAGCATCACCAATCTTTAAACATCCTGCGTGTTGTTTATCATTAATTCTAAATATATAAATAAGTTTATATTCGAATGTTGAATTAAATTTTATTGAACTCATAAGGTATACCCCCTAGCTAGTAAATCTACATATCTTACTTTTTTATTCTTTTCCCAATCCATTATCTTGGCGTAAATACCATTATGATGATAAACATCACCTTTAGCACAGCCTATACATCCATTTTCTTGCACATCTTCTTCGCCAAACAAGTTTATTTGAACTATTCTTTCTACTTGGCAAGATTCTGGTATAACGCATTTAATTCCATCCATTTGCCACAAATTCCATGAAATAATAGTAGCAACTTCAATCATTAATTCTTCAGATGGAAGCTCGTCAAATCTTGCATAATAATATTCAAAATAACTAAATAGGACATTTTCTCTAGCAAGTAATAAATTATCTCCTTGCCATTCATATCCATATGTTGCTTTTAAAGCTTCTATAGAATATTTTACCCAGTCCTCTTTATTATTTGTATTATCATTGACAACTCTTAATTTTCTATCTAAAAGACCTATTCTATCTTTTAATTCAATCTTATTACCTGTAACGGTATCATAACGGCTAACAATATAAGGAGCTTCTCCACATGTAATTTCCATCCTTATATCTTTAACATAATCAACCCATGTTTTGCCTTCTGGATATTCAATTTTAGATTCAGTAGCTTCCCACGTATTATTATCTAGTTCTTTGTTAAAGACATTTTCTTTGCCAAACCATGCATTATCAATTAAATTATTTTGTTTGTTGCACATCCAAGATGGTGTGAATACTTCTGCACTATCTTTAGATCTCTTTGTTTGTTCAGTTTTTGATTTTTGACTACGAGGTTTGATAATGTTCTTTTCACCAATGATAAATGGAGAAATATTATCTCTGAATCTATAGCCTTTTCTTTTATATGAGTCAGTAGCCCAAATTATATTTTTCTTTGTTGTATTATCTATTAAAAGCAAATCCAGAATCTTTGGATAATTATCTAATAGATATTTTTCATTGATATCAATTGAATCCATAAATCCCATCATTATTCCTCCACTTCAATTTTGTATTTTTCTAAATAAGGCATTAACATTCTTTTAATTTTCATAGTAGGTTCATGCGTTCCTGCTTCCCACCTATTAACAGTGCCGAAAGTCACACCAAAGATAGCTCCAAATTCAGTTTGAGTTAAACACATCTTTAATCTAACTTTTTTTATAGCTTCATTATATTTCATTGTTAAAAAGCCTCATTTCATAAATATGTTATTATTATATCATCTTTTTATCATTTTTTACTATTGTTTGGCGATATTTTCTCAAATTCGCCTGAAATTCATCTCACTGGATTAAAAGACTCAACAAGTCGATATCTATTATAATGTCATTGGTCATATAGAGATATAAATTAGTTCTGTTAAAGTCAGAACATTCTTCGAACACTGCTAGAGTAAAATCTAGTGGTGTGTTTATTTTAAGGTAATTGTAATAGTTACATCACCATCGCCTAATAAGTCAGTTAGTTCACTCTTAGATAAATTGATGTGCCCTAGTTTAGTATAAGTCCATGTATTTGAATCATAGAAGATTACTATTTGATTAGATGAATATAGAACGATATCGTCTGTGCTAGTTGTAATTCTAGTATCAGCTGATGTAATTGATGTTCCTAAAGAACCAACTTGCTCGAAATCACCATAGATATGCATTTCGATAGTAAGCTCATCCTTAGAAAGTTTCTTTAATGCTGTAACGGAATCATTATCAAGCCAATTAACATCAACTTCAGCATTACCAATTTTTAAAAATAAAGTTTTATTCATAAGTTCATCATCCTCTTTAGTTTGTGTTGTAGTATCATAACTTGTTGAATCAGGCTCCTGAGTAGTAGGTTGGCTTAGCTCAATGGTTGGATTCGATGTAGATCTACCACAAGAAACAAGAGTGCACATTAAAACTAGAGTTGTAATTAGAATTATTAATCTTTTCATAAAGGTCACCTTTAGGCTAATTATACTACATTATCATAAAAAAAGAGAGACAAGCTACCTACGAAATTATAATCGTTGATATCTTGCCTGCTCTAATCGGCATTTTTTTGTAGTAAAAAAGAACAAGCAATGACTTCTCAGCAGCTTGTTCTTTTTCGAGATTTTTCATCTCTATTGCAGAAAGGAGGTCATTTTCCTTAAATAGAAAGAATGTTCGAAGGAGAATCTACTATTTCTTTCCTCTATAATTTGAATTATTTGGGTTCAATTGATTTGAACGATTATCATTATTTGCTTTATGAGCACTATTGTTTGGATTGTGCTGATTAGCGTAATGATCTCGTTGTTGTTGTGTATGAGTATTTGATGATACTCCGTTTCCTTTTGCCATAATTATTATTCCTCTCTAATCTTTATAAATTTCATATGCCATAGATAAATTTTAATGCCTTCCCTTCTATAATATTTTACCATTTCTTAACGCGCTTTTATATCTAATTTTAGTATTGGACCATTCCTTTTTTCTTAGTATTTACACATTTAATCGAATGGGCTATAAATTAAGTATAACCTGAAAAGTAGTTCGAACACCTCAATACGTTTAGACTATAAATATTACATATTTATAAGTGTTATGACAAATGCTCCAAAATAGTAAATTTGGGAGGTAAGGAATCTAGGATACGTTAGCTCCACCAAAACAAGGTAAATACGAGAGTTCAACTCTCGTTTTTTATATATCTAATTCTGATAACCCATCTTTATTTATTTCTAAAAAAATTTAATTGTTATTAATAAGCATAAGTAGATCAATACTGTTTATTATCAAAGAAATATCTAGATTTATTTTATATATACAAATAAGAGGAAATTTCTATAAGTCTAGTTAATACTTCTAAAGGAAAACTAAAAGGCATTTTAAAGATGAGAATTACGTTTACTTATTAATTTGCCTCTGTAACCATGAGCTAGAAAAATAATTTTGATAATGAGTTACTAATAATTATTAATTTTACTTAATGCATATTAAAAAATTATGCTAGAATTATTATATGAAAAAAGTAACCACAATAGTATTTTTATTATTTTCTCTCTTTTTAGGAAGTTGCTCTTCTAGAGATTCATCATCTGATACTATTACGAAAGTAGAGTTATTAACTCCTACTTTATATTTAGATGAGTCTAACGGAATTGTATCTTGGGAAAAACAAGAAGAAGCAAGTTATTACGAATATATCATTAATGGTAAAGACATACAAATTACTTCTGATAATCAAATTCAATTAGAAGACAAAAGTAGCATTTCTCTACGCGCGAAAAAAGGTAACTATTCTTCTAATTGGTCTTTGCCAATTACTTATTATAATACTGATGATGTTTATTTAGATTATGAGAATAAGGAAATCACTATCCATTTTTATAATTCTTCTTTTTCGCCTATTACTCTTAATGCTGGAGAATACATTTTAGAGCCAAATAATCCAACTAAAGACAATTATACTTTTGATGGATGGTACCTAGATCCTTATTTTCAAAAAAAGTGTGACTTTAATGTCCCATTTACTGAAAGTACAATCATCTATTCCAAATGGATTCCAAATGAAATAATAAACAATACCATCTTTTGGATTAAGGCTGATAGTAAGATGTCTTCATCTACTTTTAAAGACTATTCCTCTTATCGAGTTATTCCTTTAGTAGAAAATATAGAAACTAAAACATTCTCACAAATAGTAAATATCAATTCATTAGAAGGAAACGAGTTTGCTTCTTTCTCCATTATGGATGGTATACAAATAAATAGTAATAGAAATATATGGAACGATGATGGCAAAGATTTTATCATTGAGCAAAATGGAACATATATAATTACATTTTCCATTAAATCAAATGTATCTATTGAAAAAATAGAAGAGATTAAAAGTCCAAAAGAAGCAATAACCCTTGATAATAAAAAAGTGCCCGAAGTTCAAATTATCTCTAATGAAAATATAGCAACCTGGAAAAAGATAAAAAATGCAATCGGATACGAAGTATCAATCGATAATCAAAAACCAATTATTATTAATGAAAACAAGATCGAACTTAACAAAAGATCTCATATAACGGTTAGAACCCTCTACTCAAACAACATCTTTTCTAAATGGAGTGAGCCAAAGGCAAATATCAACTATATATTTAAAGAAAATGAAGGAAAAGATTATGTATATGCATACTTTTACTCTTCTAGTGAAGGAAGTAAAAAGAATCAAGTAGGTAGTTTAGTAAATGAGATAGATCATCTAGAAATAGAAGGTTTTTCTTTCGAAGGCTGGTTTTTAGATTTCAATTGTAAAGTTCCAGTCACTTTTCCGTATAAGATTGAAGAAAATACAATTTTTTATCCAAAATATAGAGAAATTGAAAATATGGATGAAAAGGTGTTCTTTTTCCTATTTGATCAAAATGATGAAAAAATAACTTCTTTTTATTGGGAAGTTTCCAATTTGGATTTATATCAATACTATACTAATTCTGTTTATTTAGATTCTTCTTCAACTTACTATATAGTAGATTTAAATGATGAAGTTGTTCAAAAAGACATCATTGTTAATATTTCTGGAAACTATCAAATTCTATATTCAAAAGAATATCTTTGGGATGAAAATAGTAGTGAAGCACAACATTACTATTTGATTCATTTAGATTAAAAGGAGATCCTTATGAAAAAAATTTTTAATATGATTTTACTTTCTTCTCTTCTTCTTATCCCTACTTATAAAGAAGTAACATTAGTGGAGAACCAAAATATAAAGTTTATTAAAGACTCTAGAATTAATTCGGATAAAAAAATTAAAAATGTCATTCTCTTTATCGGCGATGGGATGGGTCCTAATCATGTAGATGCAGGAAACATCTTTAAAGGTTCACCTTTAACATTTGATAAAGTAGATGAGAAATGGTCTTACCATGCTTATGTAAATACTGATTCATTATCTAGTGAAGCCTTTAAATTAGATACTTCAAAAAGCCTTATAAGGCCAGACTTAAACCAAACTCTATATAAAGGATCCACGAATGGAATAACTTGTTATACTGATTCTGCCGCGGCAGGTTCAAGTTTAGCCACTGGAAAAAAATACACCAATTCTTCAATTAGCCTAGACATAGAAGGAAATGAAGTTGAAACTACTTTAGAAATCGCAAAAAAATTAAATAAAAAAGCAGGAGTTATCTCTTCTGATCAAATTACTGGAGCAACTCCTTCTACGTTTTATGCTCATTGCCCTACAAGAAATGATTATAAAGAAATACTTGAAGATTGCGCTAGATCTAAAGCCGATTTAGTTTTATGTAAAAATAAAAGCACATTTAAAAATAACAAAGAATATTATGAAAATCTTTACAAAGAAAACGGATTTGACAAAGTGATTTATAATAAAAAGGATTTAGATAGTTCTTCCTCTAGATTACTAGGTTTATTTGATAAAATAACAACGAAAGATAATGACTATCGCGTCCCTAGCTTAAAGGAATTAACCGGATTTGCTCTTGACTTTTTAGATAACGAAAATGGTTTTTTCTTAATGGTAGAAGGAGCATATATCGACAAGCAATCCCACGCCCATCAAGGAGGGATGATGCTAGATGAATTGATGGCTTTTGATAATGCCATATCTCTTTGTGAGTCTTGGTGTCAAGGTAGAGATGATACCTTAATAATTGTTACTGCCGATCACGAAACAGGAGGATTATATTTTGATTCGTCAAAAGCAAACAAAGACAATATCGATACCCAAATCAAATGGCTTACAGGAGGTCATTCCAGAACTCGAGTGGATTTATCAGTCTATGGAGATATCTCTTCCTTTATAGAATGCTATTCTTCTAATTTTTCTACCTTAGAAGGTCTTCCATATTGGGATAATACTGACGTATTTAAACTTTGTGCTTCTTATTTATAAAAATAAAAGCAAGGTTTCCCTTGCTTGTCCTAGAGGTGTCTTACACTATATAGTATGTAGTTATCTTGATAATTAGGCTACTTTCGCCTAATTTTCATAAAATTGGGTTAAAATCTATTTTTTAGGCTCTTTTAGCCTAATTTTTCTCCATTTGTTTATTATGTAACACTATATTTAGATTTTTATATGATAAAACAATTAGTATTGGTGCATTTATTAACTGTACCAGTTTAGTAAGTGTCAATATTCCAAGTTCACTAACTCATATCAAAGATGAAGCTTTTAACGGATGTAAGAATCTTACCATATATTGTGAAGGAGAGCCTCAAAGTGGATGGATAAACAAATTGACAAGAAAACATTATGATGAAGATGAAATCTACGCATTTGATTTTCACTGCTCTTTACTAATGTTGCCTACGAAGATCATTTAAAGATCATTAAAAGCAATTAATTTTTAGAAGATAAATCTTCAAGTGATAAATCGTTATATCGATTAATTTTTCTAGTTGCTAAATATAAAGGAATGAAAGTTAATGTCACAAAGACTACTGTCAATATTGTTGTAAATAAAGCCCCTGGTAAACTAGTTATGGCATAAGCATATGCTTGTTCGAAAGTCATCGAAGCAAATAACATTTTAAAAGGAATCTTGATAATAAATTCCAAAATGACATTTACTCCCCCACAGATAGATGCAACAAGAAGAACTAGCTGTTGTTCTTTTTTTATTAGATATGAGAATATAAATGAGAATAGATAAAGTAGAGCAAATATTCCAAGGCACACAATTAGAAAGATCGAGTTCTTGAATGTTCTACCCATAAATTGGAAACTGTCTCCAAATTTTACATACAAAGTTAAGAAAGTCACAAATAGAGATAGAAATATTGCTAAAAATACTGTAAATATCCATTTGACCTTAAGATCCTTTTTGATAAATAATCTAAAAAGAAAACCTGCGAGGAAACCTACGATGAATTTAACAATTACCGTCCTAATGATCGTATCTGGTCCATATGAAGAAGTCAAATCATTTAATCCCATTCCAATAGCTCCAGAGCATCCACCGACTAAGCCACCGCATAAAAGTCCAGCGAGAATACAGATAAAATTACCTAAGTGAACTTTACTAATTCCCACTGGAATGGCAATAAAAGTTCCTAAGTAGCTAAGAGCGCTAAATAAGGCGATTAATACCATGTAATGAATAATCTTTTTTGAATCTAAACTTTTTTTCATTTTTTTACACCTACCTGTATTATCTTACGCTTGAAATGTGATACTATGAAACTACCAAAATAAATATTTTTTTAGGTACCAGATTATGAATATATTAACCTTAGATTTATCAAAAAATACAAAAAAATATCTCTCTATTTATAAACAAATTAAAAAAATGATATTAGAAGGATCTTTAAAAAGTGAAGAAAAATTACCTTCAAAAAGAGCTTTAGCGGCCAATTTAGGCGTTTCTTTAAACACCATCATGTATAGTTATGATTTACTTTTAAAAGAAGGATACATCTATTCTAAAGAAAGATCAGGATTTTACGTTTCTTCTTATTTTCATCAAAATAAGAATCTAGATTCTCATTCTTATATTTCTAAAAAGGAAGAAAAAAAGTATCTTTACGATTTTACTTCTAGTAGTGTAGATTCTTCTGTTTTTCCTAGTTACACTTTTAAAAAGATCGTCGATAAAATACTAGTTAATAATTCTAATATCTTTCTTACTAAATCTAGTTCTCAAGGTGATGATGAATTAAGAGAGGCCATCAGTAAGTATCTTCTAGAAAACAAAGGAATAAACGTAAGCATTGATAATATAATCATCGTCTCTTCTTTAGAAGAAAGCTTTGAAATCATCAATAAATTAATTAGTATTGAAAATTTCTTAATTGAAGATCCAGGTTATCATCAAGTATTAAAATATCTAGATAATAAGGTTAATATAAGTTATGCTCCTTTAGATAAAGAAGGTATTTCTCTTTCTTCTAAGCCTTACGATTTAGTTTACGTGACTCCTTATAATCAATTTCCAAGTGGAATAAAAATGTCTCTTAAGAGAAAAAATCTCCTTGTAAATTCAAAAGTTAAATATATCTTTGAAGATGACTTTGATTGCGATTTAATTAATAAAACTCAATATGTTTCAACAATCTATTCATTAAATAATTATAAAGTATTCTATCATGGTTCTTTTTCTCATAGCTTATGCCCTGGTTTAAGAATAAGTTATCTAGTTATCCCTAAAAATCTAGAAGATAAATATCTTACTTTATACAAAAATAAATCATCTAGAATTTCTTCTTTAGATCAAAAGATCATCGCAACTTTTTTAAATGAAGGATATTATTATCGTCACATCAATAAACTTAAAAAAGTTTCTCTTGAAAAGAAACTTGTAATTAAAGACTATTTTTCTACTTTATCTAATTCTTTTTACCAAATAGAAGAAAATGAATTATCTTTCTTTATCTCTTTAAAAAAGGATTATTCTCTTCCATCTTTAAAAAAATATTTAGAAGATAAACAAATCAAGATTAATTTTATTTGCGATTTTTCTTCTTTAAAAAATGATAAAAGGATTATATTAAACTTCTATTCTATAAGTAAAGACAAAATAGAAGAAAGCTTAAAATATTTAACATCTACTTTAGATAATTACTTTAAAATTTGATTTAAAATATTCTTATTTCCATTTACAAAGTCTTTATAAGACATTCTACTCTTTCCTTGCTTTTGTACTTCAAGAAGATTAACTTGTCCATCTTTAAGTTGAAGAACTAACTCATTTTTATTCGCGGAAACTATTTGTCCTACTTTTCCTTCAATTAAAGAATTTTTCTTACTAGCCTTTAATATTTTAAAAATTTGATTATCTAATAATAAATATCCACCAGGAGTATAGCTAAGTCCTTTGACGTAACCGATAAACTTATCGACACCATAATCAAGAGACAAATGCTCTTCTTCTTTAGTGATTTTACTACATTTTGTCACTAAGCTTTCATCTTGTTCTTCTCCTATAATTTTTCCTTCAATATAACTAGGAAGCATTTCTAGAAGTGCTTCTAGTCCACAGACTTTCATCTTTTCATAAAGAGAAGAATAATTTTCATCTTCACCAATTTCAATTTCCTTTTTATAGTACATTTTTCCAGCATCCATCTCTTTTACCATTTCCATGATAGTAACACCAGTTACTTTATCATTATTAATTAAAGCTTGTTGAATAGGAGATGCCCCTCGATATTTTGGAAGTAAGCTTCCATGAACATTGATTGGTTTTAAATGAGGAATATCGATCAACTCTTGAGGAATAATTTGACCATAGGCGCAGGTGATAATTAAATCTGGTTTTAATTCTTTAACAAATTCATATTCTAAACGGATCTTTTTAGGTTGAAAACAAGGAATATGATATTCCATAGCAACCTTTTTTGTTGGTACTGGTTCAATGATTCCTTTTCTTCCTACTGGTTTATCTTCTTGAGCGATAACTCCAATAATATTATATTCATTTTCAATCAACCCTTTTAAGATATAACTAGCAATTTCTGGGGTTCCCATAAATAAAATTCTAGGATATTCTTTCATCAAAATCATTCCCTTCTTTTTTTACTAAATACATTTTAAAGTAAAAGAAAGATTAAGTAAATTCTTTACGACAAAAAGATTGAGACAATCTTCATTACTAATTTAATAAAAAAATTGATCAAAGAAATAAAAAAACTTCCTATTAAGTTTAATACTCTAGAAATGATATTCGCACTTTTCTTCACTTCTTTTTCTTCTTGGATATTTACTCCATCATTGACGATATTTCCATTTTCAATGTTTTCTTCGATTAGAGAAATGTTATCTTCAGCTTCATTTTTTTGATTTGAAGTTTGACTAGTGGCACCTTGAAATAACATGGTGACAAAAATCATTAATACTAAAAATAATAGGACGTTTTTTATAAAAGTTTTCATGTTTTTCCCTCAGTAATAGGATACACTATTTTCTTTGAAAATAATGTCGAATCATCTTTAAATGATATCATTTAATACTTCTGACAAAATAAGGGTCAAATAGTCAATTTCATGTTCGATCTCTTTAGAAGTTAAGACTAATTGACTATCAAAATTCACCTCTAAATCAACTTGATTTTTACTTAGATACTCTTCGATGATTTTTCTATAAGAAATGACGGTAGCTATTCCAATAGTTAGTACACTTGTCTTTAGTTCTTTTTTATCGATTCTTTTTCGATAGTTATTAACTCCACTTCCTGGTTGAATGCCAGTATCGGTGATTTGAATAGTTTTATTGAGGCGATAGATTGAAGAAGTGGCAAGAGAATCAATTACGATTACTAAATCGTACTCATGAGTTTTTAAAACGCCCTTGATAATGTCGCTAGTTTCCATTCCTGTAGTTGCCATCACTCCTGGAGTCAAGCAACCAATTTGCTTCTTAAAAAAATAGTTTGCATTAATCTGGTTAACTACTTTTGGGCCTAATGAATCTGGAATGTAATTTTCATTTCCTAAACCAACAAATAAAATGCTGGGTTTCTCTTTATTAGTTAAATCCAGTACAAATCTATGTAGATATTTCTTTAGATATCTAGTAAGAGTATCATAAGTTTTTTTATATTCTAAATTATCAAAGACAAAAGAACAATAAGTCCCTTTTTCTTTATTGAATGGATTGGAAGAAGATAAAAAAGTCGTTTCATTTATCATTATTCCATTTTTATTAAATTTATTTATTTTTGCATATCTACTAGTTTCTTTTTTTTGAAATAGTTCATCGGCAATATCAAAATATTTCTTGTCATTTTTCATTTATTTTCCCTCAATTATAGCATTTACAAAAAAATATAAAATTATTGAAACAAAATAAAATCTATGATAATATTGACTAGTCAATATAGATGGAAGAGGTGAACAAGAATGGCAAATATCAAATCACAAATCAAAAGAGCAAAAACTAATGAAAAAACAAGAAGCGCGAATGCATCTTATAAATCAGCAATGAGAACTGCAATCAAGAAAGTTGAAGTAGCTTGCAAAGAAGGTAACAAAGAAGCAGCTAGTGAATTATTAAAAGTAGCTTTCTCTTATGTCGATGCTTCAGTTTCAAAAGGTATTCAACATAAAAATACCGCTGCAAGACAAAAAGCTCACTTACAAAAACTTGTTAATAGTCTTTAATAAATTAAGCCAGAAAAAATCTGGTTTTTTTATTGTCAAAAAAAAGGACCAAATGGTCCTTTTAAATTACTTATTTAAATCTTTAATAATATTTTCAATTCTTTCAGCTTTATCGTAAGTATCATCTTTGATGAACAGGATTTCTGGAACTTTATAAGTATCCATTTTTCTTGCTAATGAACTTCTAATAAATCCTTTTGCGTCATTTAAATCTTTAACTGCTTCATTAATTTTCCTACTATCTAAATGAGATACGTAGACTTTTGCTAAAGAGAAATCGTGATTTACTAAGCAAGAATTGACACTGACTAACTTCATAATTGGATTTTTTAATTCAAACATTATGATATCTGTGATATTTTTTTGAATTAAAGAAGCGATTCTTTCTTGTTTATTTGCCATATTTAACTCCTAGATATTTGTTGAATTTCATATGCTTCAACAATGTCTTGCTCTTTAATGTCATTAAAGTTTTCAATGGTGAATCCACATTCAAATCCTGCATTTACTTTACTAACGTCATCTTTAAATCTCTTTAGAGATCCAAGTTTACCAGTATATACGACAATTCCATCACGAATTAATCTAATTAAAGAATCTCTTTTTAAACATCCTTCAGTAACCATTGCTCCAGCGATAGTTCCTACCTTACTTGCTTTAAATAAAGAACGAATTTCTGCTTGTCCAATGACAACTTCTTTTTCAATAGGCTTTAACATACCTTTCATCGCTTGCTCAATTTCTTCAATTAAAGCATAGATGATCGTATGTAATCTAATCTCTACATGCTCTTCTTTAGCTTTTTGTCTTACGGAAGCATCTGGCCTAACATTAAAGCCATAGATGATGGCGTTAGAAGCGCTAGCGAGAATGACGTCGGATAAGTTAATTGATCCAGCAGTAGCTCTAATGACATTGATCTTAACTCCTTCAACATCAATTTTTAAAAGTGAACTTTTAACCGCTTCAACTGAACCTTGAACATCCGCGCGAATGATTACGTTGATAGTCTTAATTTCTCCTTCTTTGATTTGATTATAAAGATCATCTAAAGATAATGCGCTAGTTTTAGCCATATCTTTTTCTTTTGCATTCAAACTTCTCTTAGTTGCAATCTCGCGTGCAGTTTTTTCATCAGGATAAGCCATAAAGTGATCACCTGCTTGAGGGACTCCTTCAATACCAGTTACCACAACTGGAGTGGATGGACCGGCGCTTTTTAAGACTTTCTTATATTCATTAACCATCTTTCTGACTCTACAGAAATAGTTACCAATAACGACAAAGTCGCCTGCTTTTAAAGTACCATTTTGGACTAGTAAAGTAGCTTTAGCTCCTTCATTTTTATCTAGCGAAGCTTCAACTACACAACCTAAAGCATAACGGTTAGGATTTGCTTTTAATTCTTTTAATTCAGCAACGATTAATACCGTTTCAAGTAAATCGTCGATTCCAATGTTCTTTTTCGCAGAGATTTCTTTGAAAATTACATCTCCTCCGAATTCTTCAGCGATAACTCCTTCCATCATGAGTTCTTGTTTTACTCTTTCTGGATCCGCGGTAGGTTTATCAATTTTATTGATTGCTACAATGATAGTTACTCCAGCGGCTCTAGCGTGGTCGATTGCTTCTTTTGTTTGAGGCATAACTCCATCATCGGCCGCGACGACGATGATAGCAATATCAGTCATTTGAGCGCCTCGAGCTCTCATTGCGGTGAAGGCTTCATGGCCAGGAGTATCTAAGAAAGTAATCTTCTTTCCATTTACTTCTTTTTGATAAGCACCGATTGCTTGAGTGATTGCTCCTGCTTCTCCTCCAGCGATATTTGAATTTCTTATCGCATCGATTAAAGTAGTTTTACCATGGTCGACATGGCCCATAACTACCACGACTGGTGGTCTTTCAACTAGATCTTTTTCATCGTCGACAATATCTAATTCTTCAAAGTTTTCCATCTCGACGACTTTCTCTTTTTTAAAGTCGTATCCATAATTTAAGCATAATTCCCCAATAACTTCATCATCCAAAACTGAATTGATAGTTACCATGCTCTTTTTATTTAAGAATAGATACTTAATAATATCGGAAGGACTTTGCCCTAGTTGTTTAGCAAGTTCGCTAACAGTGATTGAACCAGTGTAAGTGAACACCCCTCCATTTACTTTATTTTCAGGAGTTTTATTTCTGTGATTTGGATCAAATCTTGGTCCATTTTGAAGACGGGAATTGCCTTTATTTTTATGTTTATTGTTGTAAGCCATCTATCTCATCCTCCTTTATTAGCTTTTTGATTTCTTTTGAAATATTGACTTCAGTAATTCCTAAAATCGCTACTTCTTTTTTATTTAGAAGATTTCCAATTTCTTCTTTAGTTCCATATTCAATAAATGGAATATGATAATAGTTTAATTTATCTATATATCTCTTTTTACTTTTTAAAGATGTGTCAAGGGCTAAAATGGCAAGTTTAACTTTTTTTGAATAAATTACATTTTCACCAATAGTATATTTTTTTGCTCTTATAGCAAAATTTATCATACTTTTAATTTTTTCTTGCATTTGCTTCTTTTAATAACGCTTCGTAAACTTCGTCAGGAACGCTAGTTTCTAAAGCTCGATCTAAGACTTTTTTCTTTCTTGCTAACTCAATAGCCTCTACACTACATTTAATATATGCTCCTCGACCATTAGCTTTTGACGAATAATCAAAGAAAACTTTACCTTCATTATTTTTAACAACTCTAAGTAGATCTTTTTTAGGGCACAACTCATTAGTTGCTAAACATTTTCTTAATGGTATCTTTTTCATATTGCTACCTATTCTTCATAGTATTTATCGTAATCAGAGTAATCGATATCATCATCGTAACTATTTTCTTCTTCCTCTTCTTCATCTAATTCTTCTAACTCCTCATCAGAATAAATTGGCATTGCATTAAATGAAGGTTTAGCTTCTTCTTTTTCTTCTTCTTTAACTTGAGGTTTTTCTTCCTCTTCTTCCTTCTTGACAAATTTCTTTTTAGGTTGAACTTTATTCTTATTCTTTTCTTGTTCAATTTGATTTTCTAAGTCGGCAAGAGAAACGCGAGGTTGAGATAAGTTGACTTCGACTTTTTGTTCTTCAAAAGGAATTTCTTCTTTTGTTTCTTTAACTTCTTCAACTGGTTTTTCTTCTTTTAATTCTTCTTCTAGTTCAACTTTTTCAGTTTCTTCAACAGGCTCTTCTTTAACTTCATCTAGAGGAACTTCTTCACTAGCTTGAGCTTGTAATCTTAATTTTTCTTCTTCATTTGCTTTTAAGATTTCTTGTCTTCTCTTTTCAAGATCGATCTCTTCTTCCTTACGAAGCATTTGATCCATAGTTAAATAAGAGATTCCTTCGCTTAGAGCCACATCTTGTTCTTTAATATCAATCTTCCATCCAGTTAATTTAACTGCAAGGACAACGTTGATACCTTTTCTTCCAATTGCAACTCTTAAGCTGTCATTTTTTACAACTGCAATTGCACTGTGAGCTTCTTCATTTAAAGAGACTCCGATGACTTCCGCAGGTTTTAATGCTTCAGCGATAAATAGCCCTGGATATTCGTGATATTGAACCACATCGATTTTTTCTCTTCCAAGTTGAGCGCAAATTTTTTGAATTTTTGTTCCAGCTGGACCAATGCATGCGCCGATAGGATCGACGTTAGGATTAATGGAATAAACAGAGATTTTACTTCTTTCACCGGCACTTCTTGCAACATCTTTAATTACGACGGTGCCAGTATAAACTTCGTGAACTTCTTCTTCAAATAATCTTTTTAAGAATCCTCCATCAGCACGAGTAACCATTAGTTGAGGTCCTCCACTTGAAGAATTAATTTCAGAAAGATAAATCTTGATATTATCTCCTACTGAGAAAGTTTCATCTCCAATTTTGCGATTGTTTGGTAAAGTAACTGTCGTTCTACCAATATTGATAATTGTAAAATTAGGTTCGACTTTTTCAACTACGCCAGTGATTAACTCACCTTTCTTATCCGCGAAAGCTTGATATACCGCTTGTTTTTCCTCTTCTTTAATCTTTTGTTTAAATACTGATTTAAATTTTAAAGCGTCAGCCTTTTTAAAATCATCTAATTCGACTTTGATGTAAAGGTCGTCGCCTACGTTGACTTCACTATTGATTTCACGAGCTTCGGAAAGAGTGATTTCAACGTTGTCATCTAAATCGTCTTCACGAGAATCCTCGACGACTGTCTTAATTAAATTGATATCGATTTTTGCTGCATCGGCATCAATTTGAACATCGACTCGAGTATCTTCATATCCCTTCTTTTTGAAAAGAGAACTGAACGCTTCTTTTAAAGCTTGAATTGTAACTTCTTTAGCGATTCCATAATTTTCAAATTCGTCGATCGCTTTAAGAAATTCTTTTAAATTTACCATTTTTACTATTTCCTCCTAAAACTTTACTGCTAGATTTGCTTTGGTAATATTTGATTTTAAAATTTCAACATACTTTGTTCTTGTCTTGACTTTATAACTCATTTTGATCTTTTCTTCACTTGCTTCTTCAAGAGTTCCTGTATATGAGTTATTTCCCTCTACTGGATTTTTTAGTTTAACTGTTATGTACTTACCGATGTACTTATCAAACTTCGAAAAATCTTTAATTGGTTTTTCCGCCCCAGAAGTAGAGACGTCAAGGATGTAATTGTCATTAATCAAATCGATTTCATCTAATTTGTTAGAGATAATTTCTGATACCTCGCATATTTCATCTAAGGTGATGACATCATCTTCTTTTTCAACATAGATTACTAAATAATAGTCTTTTCCTCTTTTTTCGTAACTAAACTTATCAAGATATAATCCACGTTGATTTACTAATGGTTCAATGTAAGATTTAACCTTTTCTAATAACTCACTCATATTTCCTCCTTCAAAAACAAAAGTGAGTTTTTTAAGCTCACTTTTGAAAATATCTTTAATGAGTATATAAACAAGTCCTTGCAAGAACTTATTTACGTTAAAAATTATACCCAAAATTAATGATTTATTTCAACAATTTTATAAATAATTATGATATTTGTTGAGAAATTTATATCATGACTCTGATTTGCTATATATATCTTATAAATTCTAATTCACCCTAAAAGATATTTTAGTTTCTTATCATAATCGATCATTATTTTTACTTTATTAAATACTTGATGGTTCCTTCTTCATCTGTTCTTCTTATCTTAATCTGATATTTGTTTAAAATAGTTATTACTTGGCTACTAGGATGATTATATTTATTATTCTTTCCTACTGAGATAATTGCTT
>CAMEOO010000023.1 GCA_945929875.1 uncultured Caryophanales bacterium | reverse complement strand
TATTTACTTTTAATTATTTTTTATACACCGTGTCTACTTGACAAGGGGCAGTTCAGTCTATTGTCCTTTAATTCTATTTCTATGTAAGTTGTATCGTTAGTATCTTTTACGATTTCTGAAGACAATACCTCTTCATTAGGAATCGATAAAAGTGTTAAAATGTCATTGGAATCTATCATGATTCTATCCTCCTTATATTGTTGCTTGACAACATAATTATAAGCGAGGATTTTTTCTTTTTAAAAGATGTCAAATTGTCTGGGGTTCATTTTTTTATGATTTTTCAAAAACCCTATAAGATTTTACAGAACCTTTAAGGATACGGGTCTAGTTTTTTCTTGTTAAACTAAAATCCGTTGAGCCATTAAGATTGTAATAAAGAGGAATTTAGTATATATTTTAATATGGAAAAAGGAAGAAAAAAGCATGATAAAAGGAGTCTACTTATTTAATTGTCAAATTAAGTTCCGTAGACTGGATTCATGTATAAGAAATGGATATATTAGTTCCTTGCCAAATTAAAATTATTAATATATCTAATTACTATTAATTAGTTTTTCTTCTTCTTTCTAAAATCTCTTAACAGTTTTTCTGTTAAATCTATCTCATCATATTCTATTTTTTTAATATTAAGTTTATCTAAGATTTCTTTACCGTAGATAAACTCAAATATTTCGTAAGGAGATTTATCTTCTTTGTTCTTACGATTATAAGAATTAATATGAGATAACATCAGTTCTAACTCTTCTTGAGTTAGATCTTTAAAGGATTTACTTTTAGGGTAATAGAATCTAATGAATTGATGATTTCTTTCAATCTCTGCCTTTTGGCAAGAAGAGTATGGGTCACAATAGAAAATCTTAGTTCTTTGTTCTCCATTCTTAGATAGAATGTTCAATTCTATCTGCATCAAGGAATTCGTTACCTCTATCAGTTAGTATAGCTGGAAACAGTTTTTTAAAGTTGTTTGTTCCCAGCTTTTCGTGTGACAGGCATGTCACACGAAAAAAGCTCTATTTTGAAAAAATAGCTCTATATAATAAAAGTTGGTTAACGATAAAATAAAGGTTGGTATTTCGTAATAGAATATCAGCCTTTTAATATAATTAAATCTTCTAGTAAATATGCATAAAGAGGAAAATTAACTAAATATGTAAAAAATAAGGTTATAAGTTATCCATAACATATTGATAAGAAAAATCAAATATCTATAAAAAAATACGGATTTACACCCGTATATTAAACATTTTGGTGGAGACGACGGAGATCGAATCCGCTACCTCTTCGTTGCGAACGAAGCGCTCTCCCAGATGAGCTACGCCCCCAATTGTTGAGCAATATAATAATATTACTCTATTTCTATTTTTGCAAGGAAAGATTCTACTCCATTAGAAATTCCTTTTACATAAAAGATTTTATCTTTTCTCATATGTTGGATTTCAACTGGGAAATCTTTTTTTAATTCATGAATATAATCAATTTGCATTTCTAATACTTTTTGGTTTTGTAATTCTTCTACACCTAGCAAAATGAAATTCATATATTTAGTGTTATTGATATGACCATTGTGATCTAAATCTAAGTAAGTAGTGTTAATTAATTTACTATCTTCACAAGCAAAATCTTCAAATAATAATTTATCAAATGGTTCATCAAATAATCTTTCATCTGAATAACTATCAATATCAAAATGAACATCCTTAGCTCTAACTAACCTTCTATCTGAAATATTGCAAACTATCCATTTAGAAACTACTTTAAAATAAGTCTTCTCTTCATCTATTGAAGTAATTAAGTAATTCCTATCCATATCGACTCTATTTGGAGCAAGAGGCCAAGTCTTCACTAAAACGCTTGATAATGTTGGAGGATAGTCTATCGCTTTAATTTTTGTTCTAAGAACCATCCAAATTTTATTATCTTTATATAGATCTTTAAATCCCACTTTTAAATCATTCGCGTGTTCTCCTGCGACATCTTGACAAAAATCTAAGATAGAACTCATATAGATATGATCTAATGTATCAAAATCATTGGTTCTCAATCGATATTTTTCATAAAAATACTTACTAGCCATAATTAAATTGATTTTAATACACCCTTCAATTTTCTTAATAGTGGAATAATCATCGCTCCTAGAGAATTTCCTATTAAAACGTAAACTAAATTTGTAAATAGGAGTCCATATGAATAACTAGATAGACAAGCTAAGTTAAAATAAAACATATCGCTGACTAGCTCATCTAATCCTACAAAGCAAAGAACAAAAGCACCGATAAATAAAGAAAGAAATCTAGCGATAGGTTGCTCTGCTTTTTTATACGTATTGAAAACTAGATAAATTACTATTCCTGATAATAAGGATTTTCCAAATAAATCAAATACTAGCCCATTTTGAATCCTTGATTCTATTATTTGTTGTAGCCCCATCATTAAAGGACTAGCGCTAGAACTTAATGAAGTCATCTTTACCACTAAAGCAATTATCCATGCACCAATATAATTACCAATAATAGCAATTAAGCAATCCAATAAATAAGTAGCCTTATTTTCTACTACATAACCTATTTTTGAGGAATAATATTCATATCCATATAAAGCAATAAATAAAAAGCTTAATCCAAAGAGAAAACTACCTAAAATAGGTGCACCTTTACCAATACAATATAAATTTGTTACTCCACCTATTCCAATTAATAGGCCACAGATAAAAGCATTGATTAATTGTTTTAAATACTTGTTGATAATTAATTTCCAAGATATCATATTATACCCCCATCAAATTGCTATCTCTATCTATATCAAATGATTCAATCAATTGAACTAAGCAGAAATATAAATTGCACGCTATACAAACTAGATACATAATTTGAGTAAATATCGCAAATCTAGCACTTGCAGTATATATACTATTTGCGCCTTGTGCCTCGTCGATAATATAGGTCATTCTGGTAAACTGGGCTAAGGTAAATCCATTACCTGTAGGATAAATCTTCTCATAAGGTGGTAATAGTCTTATATCATAAATATTAGTGAGCATTTTGTATGTATCATTCATAAGTGATGTTACCATAACAATACCAAACACAATAAATAAAGTTACATTAGCGATAGCCATTACATATATGCTAGATTTAGATAATTTTGAATGTTCTTTTACTTGAATGAAATTCACCGCAAATAAAGAACTAAATGCGTATGAAATAAGAAGTGAAACAAATCTTATTAGTATTATAGTATTAATTACATTGACATTTTTTGTCGTAGAAGAAAACATTTTGACTCTTACTACATTAGTAAATATTAAATAAACTAAAGTAGAAACAATTATCAAAGATTCACTAACGATGCATCCGATAGTTGAAACATTAAAAGAAGTATTCTTATTTTTCTTTTTCCCAATCAAATAGCCAACAAACATTACAATTATTAATAAGCAGCCTCCTATTAATATATAATTATTAGCCATATATTGATTAAATTTTGCTTTAGATGTAGCTACTAAATTACTTGAAGTAATACCAACATTTGAAAAGCTGAAGAAAGAAATTATTTGCAATATATACCCAACAATTCCTATTAAGATAAAATAAGAGAATCTAAAATTAAGTTTTTTCATAAAATCACCAGTGATAATTATATATTTCTAGCAATAAATTATCAACATATTAACTTTTATAAGTTAACTGAGTTGCTAACTATTCCACAAAAAATTATAATAATATACGGTGATAACATGGATGTAAAAACATATAAAAAAGATTTATTTTATTCTTATACTCTTGGAGCATTTCCCACAATTGAGATGCTTAAATATCATTCGAAAGATGCAATAAAAGTATTTATTCATTCATCTTTTAAAAATGAAGAAGTGATTAATTTAATCAATGAATATCGAACTAATTTTGAAGTAGAATTCAATGATAAAATGATCAACAAATTATCTCAAAAAGAAAACTGTTTTATCATTGGAGTATTTAAGAAGTACTCTATGAAATTAGAAGATGATCATCATATCGTCTTAGTTAATCCATCAAACATGGGAAATCTTGGAACAATAATTAGATCATGTTTGGGATTTAACATTAATAATATTGCAATTATTAAACCTGGAGTGGATATTTTCGACCCAAAAGTTATCCGTTCTTCTATGGGATCGATTTTCTCTTGCAATATTCGTTATTACGATTCATTTAATGATTACATTAAGGAATTCCCAAATCATCAAATTTTTACCTTTATGTTACAAGCAAAAAATTCTTTGCAAGAAACATTATTTCCTCAAAATGAAAAATGTTCACTCGTTTTTGGTAACGAGTCAAGTGGGTTAGATTTATCATTTTTAAATGAAAATAGCATTATTATTAGGCATTCTTCCCTAATCGATTCATTAAATCTACCTTCATCAGTAGCGATTAGTTTATACGAGTTTAGAAAACAAGTTAAATAATGTCTATAAGTGGAAATAATAATAATATTTCTTGAAAAGAAATAGTTTTCATTATATTATTTACAAGAAAGGAATTTATATATGAAAGATTTTTTTAAATTTTTAGGAAAAACTTTATTCTCAAATGCAAATATTCTTGCTGGAAAGAAAAGAAAATTTTATCAATCATTGATTATTGTAACATTATCATTAATTTTTGCTATATTACCTGTTTTTGTATATACCGTCAGCGTCAAAGGCTCATCTATTTTAACAAAAAGCGCTAATGGGTCACTAGATGTATCATTAAACTTATTTAGTAAATATCTATCTGAAGATTCTTCTGCAAGTCTTAAAGTAAACGACAAAGGTGAATTTGAAGTAAATGGCTTCAATGAAAAATCATTCTATGCAGGTGAAAAACATCTTTTAACCGTTAGAGTTATCGACGAAGGAGATAATCTTGAAACCATCAAGAAATACTACAATGATGGAATTACTGATGGAGTGGCAAGTGAAACTCCTAAATCATTTATGTTAATTTCAAAAACCAAAATTTACATCTACACTTTTGCAAGCGACTCTAAAAACGAGTTATACGAAGATGGAACAGTAAAGAAAAATGCTTCTTACACATCTAGTTACGTAGGAGATGGTAAAAATTTTAAAGGCAAAGATTTTTCTACTTTCTATAAAAACGAAGTGGGTGGAGAAGATTATTGCTATAATGAGTGGAAAAATGCATTAAACAAGATGTATAAAACTTATAAGTTAAATAGTTTATTCTACTCTTGCTTTGTTTACACAGGTTTAAATGTTGTAATCATTGTAACAATGGCTCTTGTAATAATGATTCTCACTAAGATTAGAAGTGCTACTTGTGAAAAGATGACCTTTATTGAATCGTTAAACTGCGTCAACTGGGCAAGTTTATGTCCTTCCTTAATTTCAATATTAATTGGCTTCTTAATTTCAAATCTAGCGGCAGTAGCATTTATTATTTGTATGAGTATTAGAGCAATCGCTTTAAGCATCAAAGCTACACAAGCTCCAAAATACTAAAAAATTTAGTAATAATAGGTGGTTGCACCTCTTATTTATTTTATGTACATATTTGATATATAATAGACTTATAAGAAGGAAAAAAGATGAAAACAATAGAAGTTGTAATAAATATCATTCTAATTATTTTTAGCGTCTTAATGGTATATAAGACTGTTTTTATAGCTATTGGTTTTTTCTCCAAATCAAAAATATATAAAGATACGGATAAAAAAGGAAGATTTGGGGTGTTAATCGCCGCTAGAAATGAAGAAAGAGTAATTAAAAATCTAATTGATAGCGTCAAAAATCAAAACTATGATTCTTCCTTAATTGATATCTTTGTTGTCGTTGATAATTCAACAGATCAAACCGCTGAAATATGCTCAAAATTAGATGTTAATTTATATATTCGAAACGATATTAGTAAAGTCTCGAAGGGGTATGCTCTTTCTTTTTTAGTCGACTCACTAATTAAAGAAAACAAGATTAACAATTATGACTACTTTGCAATCTTTGATAGCGACAACATCGTTCATCCTAACTTTTTTTATGAAATGAATAAAGCGATGGCAACTGGACTAGATGGTTGCACTTGTTATAGGAATAGCAAGAATTTTAAAACCAATCCAATTTCCAGCGGCTATTCTCTACACTGGTATTTTAATAATCTCCACGCCCATCGTCCAAGAAGTGTTCTTGGCTTATCCACCCATGTAACTGGGACTGGCTACGTATTTAAAAAGGAACTAATTCTAGATGGATGGAAATATGTAGACCTAACCGAAGATGCATCTATGTCATTAGACATGATTAGTGAAGGAAAATTCATCGGCTACAACGAACAAGCAGAAATATATGATGAGCAACCAACGGATCTAAAAACGACAATAAGACAAAGATTAAGATGGAAAAGAGGAACGTACTATTCTTTCTTTACCAGATTTAAAAAAATAATTAAGGGAATGTTTACAAATAAGTCTTTCAAAAAGAAATTTGCTTGCTACGACTGTTTTTTTACTTTTTTTCCATACGATATAGTATCAACTTTCTTAACCATAATATTAAATGTTCTTGTAATAGTAATAGGAATAATTAATAAAGATTTATCTTTACTACCTCTTTGGATAAAAATTTTAAAAACTTTATTAAATACGTATATTTTATGTTTTGTCTGCGGCCTTTTAACGCTTATCAAAGAAAGAAAGAAGATTCATTGTAATCTTGGCTTAGCAATTATCTATTTATTTTTATATCCGTGGTACGATTTAATCTCGTTACCAATTAGTATCGCTGCTTTATTTATTAATGTAAAATGGAAGCCAATTATCCACAAAGACAAAAAAACATATTTAGAAATTATAAAAAAATAAAAAGATCTTTTTAAAGATCTCTTTACAAATTATTTATAGAGCCAATTATTTAACGATATGAACATCCAATTGATTAAATGGAATTTCAATCTTTTCTTTATCAAATGCTTTTTTCACCTGATCCATTATATCGTAATATGCATCCCAATATGATGGATTTTTGACCCACACCCTACAAATGATGTCAATAGATGAATCGGCCATTGCACTCATTTCAATTCTATAACTAGGTTCTTTTAATACTAAAGGATGTTTAATAACGATTTTTTCAATTAGTTTTTTTGCTTTATCTACATCTGAACCATAACTAACTGAAAAAGTTAAATCGACTCTTCGAGTTTCATTTTTAGAATAGTTAACAATATTTCCATTCGCTAATGTACCATTTGGAATCATGATAACTTTATTATCTGGAGAATTGATATAAGTGTAAAATACATGTATTTCTTCTACTGTGCCTAAATAGCCTTGTGCTTCAATAAAATCTCCCGGTTTAAACGGTCTCATAATAAAGATTACTACTCCTCCTGCAAGATTTGATAATGAGCCTTGAACAGCAAGACCAAAAACGATGCTTAATGAAGAAATTACCGCGCCAACACCAGCTGTATCAATTCCTACATATCCTAAAAAAACAAGAATTACAATTGCTTTTAAAGAATAGTTAATTATCTTAAATACCGTATTTACAACATGAACATCTTGTTTTTTCTTTTTCAATACTCTTTTTTTAATCGCTTTACATACTAAGTTAATTATTATAAATAAAGCAATAAGGCCTATGGCACCAATGAGTAATTTGATTCCATGTTGAGCTAGCCAATTAATTACGTTCGCGATGATAGTTTGCAAAGATGTATCTTGAGTTTCCTCTAGCAAGATAAATGATAAATTTAAATTCATAATCTAAGTCCTATTTACTCTTAATCCTTTTTCCTATTGCATAGTATTTAACATCAGGAAGTTGATAAGGATTTAAAACTGCTTTCCCATCAAAAACTACAGGATTTTTCATATATTCAACAATTTGATCGTTAGTTAATTTTTTAAATTCTTCTGATTCATTTAAGAAAACTGCATAATCGCAAGTTCTTAAAGCTTCCTCTAAAGAATTTGCATAATCTAAGTGTTGATCTGATTTCATTTTCTTTTTAAAAGCTAAAGTAGAATTAGTATCATAAGCGATAATCCTTCCTTCTTCTTTTAATAATGCTTCAATGAAATTAAATGCTGGTGATTTTCTAATGTCGTCAGTATTTCCTTTATACGATAATCCTAGCACTGCAAATCGATGGCCAGAAATTGTGCCAATAACTGATTTAATCTTTTCAATTAACGCGTCCGAACGATTATTATTTACTTTAACCGCTGCATCTAAAATTGATAGTTGAACTTTCTTTTCATCCGCTAATTGTTGAAGAACTTTTGTATCTAAAGTAAGTGCAGGTCCACCAAATCCAACTCCCGAAGATAAATATTTGGTTCCAATTCGAGGATCAAGTCCAATTCCGAAACTTACTTCTTGAATATCCGCTCCAACCTTATCGCATAAATCAGCAATTTCATTAATATATGATAGTTTTACTGCTAAATATGAATTAGATGCGTATTTAATTAATTCAGCACTTTCTGGAGATACAAATAGTAAAGGAGATTCAAAGCCTTGATAAAGTTCTTTCATAACTTGTTGAGCTTTTCTTGTTGAAACCCCTACAACAATTCTACTTGGAGAAAGCATATCTTTTACTGCGCTACCTTGAGATAAAAATTCTGGGTTAGAAACTACATCGATATTATATTTTTTGTCGGTAATTGCCATCATAAATTCTTTTAATTCACGATTAGTTCCAACAGGTACGGTAGTTCTAATAATTACCGTCACATCGTGATTGATAAATCTACAGCATTCTTTCGCACACAAATATAAAGGAGATAAATCGATTCTTCCATTTTCTTTTTCAACTGGCTCTACGCAAAACATGATCACATTTGCGTCATATATTGCATCGCGATATTCGCTAGTAAATCTAATATTCACATCATTTTTTTGTAAAATGTCACTCAATTTATATTCATTATTTAAAGAAATTTCGTTTTTTCTTAATTGAGCAATTTTCTTTTTATCAGAATCAAGCCCGAAAACTTGATGGCCTTTTTCTGCAAAGCCAACAGCATTTACTAGGCCGACAAAATCCATTCCAACAATTGTTAATTTCATACTATTCTCCTCATTACTTCTAAATAAAATGTGTCCTTTATTATTATTACATAAAAAAAGCATTATAGCAAATTAAGAGCGCTTTCATAAAGAAATAAAATTATATATAATTTTATAAAAATAATTTCACGATTGTATAATATATCAAAATAAAAACTCTGGCTAATACTCCAGAGTCTAATTACGTTAAGAACATTTTTCATTAAGAAAAGTTAATACATCTAGATATACTTGCTCTTTTTTATCTTCGTTTAAGATTTCATGTCGCATATTTTCGTAACTAATTAATGATGAAGAAATCTTTCTTTTAATATATAAAGATTGAAGTTTCTTTATCGACTTTACGTAATTTCCAACTGGATCATCTTGACCGACGATAAATAAAACGTGCGTATTAGAATCAATTCTATTTATATTTTTTCTTTTAAATATCTTTGAGATATTTCCAATAAAGGAATAAAAGAAGTTCTTTGAAGGAATTGCTCCACAATAAGGATCGTTAATATATTTATCTACATTTTGTTTGTTAACGCTTAACCAATCAAATTTAGTTCTTTTATTTTTTATTTTATTGTTGTAAGAAGAAAAACAAAGATGATCCATAAATTTAGAAGGTTTTTTACCATCTAAAGTAAACGTACCTACAATACGAGCAATCATCCCTCCTAATTTTTGAATTAGAGGTTGAGGTCCTGAAGTCCCACATAAAATAATTTTATTTACCACACCAGGATGTCTTTCTATTAGGCATTGTCCCATAAACGAACCCATAGAATGAGCAAATACAATTACTTCTCTTCCTTCTTCTTTTAATTTTTCTATCAAGCAATAAGCATTTTCAACACATTGAATAAAACCATCTTTAGGCCATTTTAATAAGTCTTTAGGATCATCTACATTAAGTCCATGTCCTAAATGATCAAGAGCAAATACATCGTAACCATTGCTATTTAAAAAGAAAGCAAAATCATTGTATCTAAATGAATATTCATTCATTCCGTGCATGATAACTACACTCTTTTTTACTGTATCGTCGATAATCCACTTATTTCCTTTTACCATTTGGCCTTTATAGGCCTTCATTTCAAATTCACTATGCATATTAATCACCATAATCTGAACCGCGAGATTTATCTTCTGGGTATATTTTTAAAGGATTGCAGACATCTTGAATAGTTAAGTAGATTGCTCCATCTACATTAGTGATCTCTTCCTCTTCTTCCCCAATAAAAACTACTAGATGGTTCTTTTTGACTATCCTTTCCATCTCTAATATTATTTCATCAAATCTATCAGAAAAATATTGTTTCATTCCAGAAAGTTTTAAAAGAAAAACTGGTTCAACGTAAAACTTATCTCCTGTAGGATAAAGATAGCAAGTAGAATATTTATTATTTGGATCCTCTACTTTTTTTAAATCTAACCACAATTCTTCATTCATTTCTATCACCATTAGTTATTGTATCTTAATAAAAAGAAACCTTCAACTAATTCATAATCAAATAGAAGATGATTACCATTTGATTTTTCATATTTTATATGGGAAAATTGATTGTGAAAAAGAAAGGATTTAATTGCCACATGGAAAAAGTAAATTCAGAAATACTGAGCATTTTAAACGAAAGGTTTCATAAAGATAGTTTAGTTAGTTTAGCTACTTCAGTAAATAATCAGCCATATGTTAGAACGGTTGACGCTTTTTTTGAAGAAGATAGTTTTTATGTTATCACCTACGCTTTATCAGACAAAATGAAACAAATTGAGGTAAACCCTCGCATCGGCCTTTCAGGAGAATGGTTCAGCGCAAAAGGAATAGGAGAAAATTTAGGCTATTTTCACAAAAAAGAAAATCGAGAAATCGCAAAAAAACTACAAGTTGCTTTTTCTTGTTGGATAGATAATGGACACAACAATTTCCAAGATGAAAATACGATCATTTTAAAAATAAAACTGACAGAAGGAATTTTATTTTCTCATGGTAAACGATTTGACATCGACTTTACAAAATAGGCGATAACTATGGATAAGTATTTAATTTCAGTAGATCTTGATGATACACTTTTAACTCAAGATAAAAACATAACCGAAGAAAGCATCCGTTACATTCAAGAATTAGAAAGAAAAGGTCACCACTTCATTATCAATACTGGCCGTCCACATCAAGGAGCAATCGAATACCTAAAAAAATTAAGTATTCGCGAGCCGATGATCGTCAATAATGGAGGAGCTATTGTTTACTATGATGAAAGTTATGATAAAGTCGTCGACTATATTACTTTTGAAATGGATATGGATAAAGTGATTTCTTTCAACAAAAAAATCAAACATATGCTTCATTGTGGAACTGTTACCTCCGTATTTAAGTTTTACACCTACGATTTAGAAAAAACTCCTTTTTGGGTTATTCACAAAAGTAAAGATGTAGAAATTATAGAGGGAGATATCTCTAAAACTCTAAATAGTAAACCTCATATGAGTGAATACTATGTAAAAAAAGAATTTGAAAAAGAATTTGAAGAAGTATTAAACCAAGAAGAATACAAAGATTTTCACGTTACTAAATGGGGGACATTCGATGATGTAATCTCCTATGAAATATCTTCTCTATCTGCAGATAAAGCCAAAGCGATGATTTATTTAGCTAATAAATTCAACATCCCTTTAAAAAATACTATCAGTTTTGGAGATCAACTAAATGATCTACCAATGATTGAATGCGCTAATTATGGTGTTGCGATGATTAACTCGAGAGTTGAAGTAAAAGAAAAAGCCAAATACATTTCCGAATTTGACTTTAATCATGATGGAGTAATTAATTTTATCAAAAAAATTATTCAATAATAGATTTTAATTTAGATAGAACTTCTTCATCGTGTATAGAATTAATATTTGCTTTTATTGTCGCTACGCATCCAGGATAAATACTATAGCAAAGATTAGAAGCTATTTTGGCATCGCTGATAATATTTTTATTCGCACATAAGTATAAATCATCGGCGATATTTTGAATGATCTCCGCAGATAAATATATTTCATAAGGGACTAGACTTGCATCGATAGAACGTTTTTCAATTTCTTCTGGATCTTTTGATTTATGCGCACTCATCAAAGAAGAATAAACTCTCGCGTCTTCATCTGAAAGAAAATACGCTTTTTGTAAGACTATTTCAACTTGCTTTTTATATTCTTCTAGTTTATCTTTTAATTCTTCATAGCCTTTTTTATCGATTGTAAAATTAATTACCATACTACACAAAGAACAAGCTAAAGAAAGGGTGATAGCTAGTGCACTTCCTCCTCCAGGAGTAGATACTTTAGCTCCTAATAGTTTGTTATAATCCTCAATACTTAATTTACTAAATTCCATAAAAATAACCTCAATTTGTTTTTATTATTTAAAATAATAACTTTTATCATTTTTTATTACAACAAAAAGATATTTTATTGTATAATAAGCAAGTAACTTTTATAATGATTAAGAAAAGAAAGGAGTTAGTGCATGTCTAGATCAAAATCAAAATTAGCAATTGTCATCACTCTAAGTGCATTATTAACCATCGTTTTGGCGTTAGTATTCCCAAGTGTTTGCTTAGAATCGCAAACCCATATTAGCAAGGACTTTACATATATCTTTGGATTCACCTCTACTTTTGGAGGAACTATCGTTCCAAAAGGATCTCAACTCATTTGTCCTTTATCATTTAATGTCGGAGCATTCCTAGCTTTACTCTTTGTCATTCTAGGCAGCGCTTTAGTATTTATCTTTGATAAGCAAATCTCTTCATATGTATTCTGCGCTATACTTCTTGTAGTTTCCGGATTCCTATTTGGCTTTAGCGAAAGATTTGTGCTTGAAGCTAATGGATTCATCTCTGGATTTACTCCATATATATACACAAGTTTTGGAACATATGTTTCTATTGGTATGTGCTCTATCGGATTTATCGAATGTATCATTGGGGCATATATCATTAAGAAAGATCAAACTCGAAGACACCACTAAAAATTATTGAATAGGCTATTGCCTATTCTTTTTTTAGATTAAATCTAAATGTCTACCTAATTCTTTAATTGAAGAGATCAGTATATTTTCTTTATTAACTAAATCTTGAAACAATAGATTATTGATTAATACTTTTTGATTATTATCAATTAAAAGCTGATAAGATTTATTAAGGTTTATTAAGCATCTTCTTAAATATAATTCCTTGATTGAATTAACTCTTACAGAATCAAAAGTTTTAGATGAGTAAGACTCTTGAAAAAGTTCAAATGATTTTTTAAATAGAGTTAATGAAGTTTTATAATAATAGATTTCATTTTTTAATAAATCCTTAAAAATATAATCAGATTCAATTGACTTAATTATACTATTAAGAAATTTATATTGCTCTTTTAAGGAAAAATACATCCAATTAATCTTTCTTAAAAGTACTTCATCCATAGATCTTCTCCAATAGTTCTTTACTTGTGACTTCGTCTATTTGATTATATTCTTGGATATGATTCGATAAAAAGAAAATATCGATAAAGGAACAATTATTCTCTTTTGCAATTTGTTTGATCGACGTATTAAAGTTATCCACTCCAAGAAGAAGATTGCTAGTAAAGGAATTATTTTCATTTTTATATGGGCAATACAAAGAGAATAGATAAATATCTAATTTTGAATTTAGAGAATACACTTCGTTTATTATATTGACTAAATGAATTTCAAAAACTTCTAAGACGGAAGAAGAAAATTGATATTTAAGTTCATAAGAATCAAGATATACTCCCTTTAATAAATCAAATAAACCAATAGAAAGATATAATCTACTTGTTTTTTTAATAAGAGAGTTAAATTTAATATTTTCTTTTAAAGAATAAGCATTTTCGCAAGTTATCTTATCTAGATCGTTTGAATCGATTTTTGAAAAAGAAAAAGTACAATTCATTTTCTCTATCTCCACATTTGCGATTTTATGTCCAATGAATGTATCTAGTTTAGGTTTACTTGAGCAAGAAGATAAACTACATAAGCAAAAAATAAAGATGATTATTTTTTTCATTGATCCACCTTCCTTACGTCGATATTGATATCATTTAGCTTTTGAATAATATTTTCGTATCCTCTAGATAAATAATTATATCCTTCAAGTAGAAAATCTTCATTAGAGATTAAACCCGCTAGAACTAGGCTCATTGTCCCTCTTAAATCACTACCTTTTAAAATATCAGGATGAAGAATAGAATGAGGAAAAATAATTATTTTATCGTTGATTATTCTTATTTTTGCCCCCATTTTAATTAATTCAAAGACATAAGAATTTCTCTTTGGGTAAACGATATCTTCAATAATTGATATTTTATTGTTTCTTAAAAGGAAACTACAAACTAACGGCCCTAAATCAGTGTGAATATTTGGTTCAGATGAGAGAATTAGTTTTACAGGTCGATCTATAAAAGATTTTTCTACTAAAAGATAATCATCATATTGATAATTTACATTTAAATAATCAAATAAATCTAAAAGAGGCTTTAGTAACTCATATTGAAAATTTAAAATTAGGATTCTTCCTAAAGAAGCACCAATTAAACTAAATGTTCCCATCTCGATTCGATCTGGTTTAACTTCATATTCTTCTTCTTTTAATTTATTTATCCCATCGATATAGATCTTTTCATTCTCAATATAAATTAATCCATTTGCTTTTTTAAAAAAATCTATCACCTCTAAAACTTCAACATCTAATGATGGATTAATTAAAATAGTGGTCCCAGGAATTTGAATAGCTAGTAATATCGCATTTATTGTTGCTCCTACACTTTTTTTAGAAAATATAATCTTTGAAGGATGTAATTTATTTTTTGAAAAGTGGATTAAAGAACCATCAATATCATAATTGATACCCAAAAGCGAAAAAGCTTTTAGATGTAAATCAATCGGTCTTTCTTGAAAAGAGCAACCCCCTGGAAAAGAAAAAGTAAAGTCATCTTTTAAAGAAAGTAAAATTGGAATAAAATAATAAGACGCTCTAAATTGGCTAATTAAAGAAAATGGAATAGAGCTGTATCTTATATTAGTCGAATCAAGAATTAAACGATTTGTTTTATAATTAAAATTAACATCGACATTTAATAATTTAGCAATATCTAGCATGATAGAGATATCTTTAATGTTGGGAACGTTATTTAAAACGACTCTTCCTTTGATAAGTAAAGCACTAGAAACAAGGGCTAAAGCGATATTTTTAGCCCCAGAGATATAAACTAAACCTTCCACTAAACTTTTCTTAAAACGTAAATATTCCATATTCCATTATAAAAATATGATGCAATACCACAATTTATGATAAACTAAACATGGTGAGAGAATGAAAATAATTAATGTTTATTCAGACTATAAAAAAGATTTAGAAGATAAAGATCCTAAATATAAAAAAATAGCATGTATAAATTACTTTATCTTTGCTATTTTCTTAATTATCAATATTTTATTTTATTTATTAATCCTAATAAATAACCCAATTCTTTCCTCTATATGCGTCATTATTTATGCAATCAATAAATATGGTTTTAATTTTGCTCTTTGCTTTATTTCCTTAATTAATTCATTTCTTCAAGGAAAAGTAAATTTATCAGTTTATACTATAATAAGTTACCTATCTAGTCTAATTATGATAATAAGTTCTATTCTAATTTTTATATTACTTTAATTCTTCTTCGATGATATACATAGGTCGATTTTGACTTTCAATCATCATTCTTGCAAGATATTCACACATGATTCCAAGCATTAAAAGAATAATGCTTAAGGAAAAAAAGATCACTAATATTATCGTTAAAGTAGAAAAATTAAATGAAGTCATAAAATTATTTACATTGATCTTAACTAAGTAAAGAATTAAATCGACTACTAATCCTAAAATGGAAGTGAAAAAGAAGAATAATCCTAGCTTTAATGGGATTTTTAACGGTGAAACTGAACTTGAAACAATGCTATCCCCAGCAAGTTTAAACATCGATTTATAGTTATAATGAGTTTCTCCTTTGGGCCTTTTAGCTCTAACGAATTCTACCGTGCTGGTTTTATATCCTGCATAAGGAACTAATACTCTAAATACTCGATTTTTTTCACTAAGAGAATTGATCTTGTCGATTACTTCTCGATCCATCAAACGATAATTTCCGACATTTTCAGGTACCTTAATTTTACCAGATAGCTTACTAATCAATTTATAATACAAATTAGCGGTCGTTCTTTTAATAAATGAATCAGACTTTCGATCTACCCTTTTAGCGTTTACAACTTTATATCCCTTCTTATATTCTTTTAATAAATCAAATATTACTTCTGGAGGATCTTGTAAATCCGCATCCATGACGATGGCTACATCGCCTTCACAACACTTAAAACCCGCGGCTACTGCGGCTTCGTGACCAAAATTACGAGAAAAAGAGACGATGTGAAGTTCTTTATATTTTTTCTTATATTCTTTTAGTAAGGCTAAAGTACGATCTTTACTTCCATCATTTACACAAACGATTTCTTTACTATAATCATTGATTTGAGACAATACTTCCATTATTTTTTCGAAAAATAAAGGAATCATTTCTTCCTCATTATACATTGGAACAATTAAAGATAATTTTTTCATAATACCTCCGAGAAATATATAATATTATTATATCATAGAGGAAAGAAAAACCAAGGTAGATTATTTGAAATATAATTTACTTGTGATAAAATTTATTTACGCATGAGGAAAAAATATGGATACGTCGAAAACTATAAATAGTTGGCAAATAAATATGGAATTATCTCTATCAAAAGATAGGCTATTAGATTTTAACGAGGAAAGAATTGAAGATTGCATTAAGATAATTAACGATGATGAAATAGGAATCTTTAATAAAATTATTAATGGAGAAACTTTATTTTTTGCTGAATTAAAAGACACGACCTTTATCAATAAAGAAATGAAAGATTATCTAGATAATAATCCTGATATCAACATAATCTTTTCTTCGTTAAATAGCAAAGAGCAAAAAATCAAATTAGATAAAATCATCAAAGTCAACAATGATTCTATAGTTAGCTCTTCAAATAATATTATGTATATTACCTTCGGTAGTTTATCTTATATAATTGACAATCAAAAATTTCAAGCTCCTCTTGTTTTTGTTCCAATTAGAATTGATATATCTAGTGATGGGCATTATAAACTAACTAGTTTAGCAAAAGAGATCTATTTAAATTATCCATTGATAAATAAACTAAAAAAAGTAAAGAAAATCGATTTATCTTATCCAATTGATTCTAAATTTAGCCTAAGTGAATACCTATACTATCTTTCTGTAAAAGTAAAGCCTATCAATTGGTTTGTCAATAACTTAAATTACATATCTTGCTTTGACTTCTCTTTATATTTCGATATTGAAAATATATCTAAAAATAAGGCTCTTCTTTCTAATAGTCGATTAGTTAAAAAGATAGACTATTTAAACTCAGAATTTTTCTCTTTAAAAAAGAGTAAAGAAATTGCCTTAAATAACAAATATCTTTCTCTTTTAGATATGCAATATGAAGAGTATTTTCTTTTAAAAACAATCACTAAAAGAGATGACTTATTAATTAGATATTATCAACAAACTAATAAATATCATTTTATAAAAAATATTATTCTTTCTTATTTACTAAATAATAAAAAAGTTCTTTTAGTCTATTCAAATAATAACGAAAAAGAAGAACTAATTAAAGAATTAAAGAAAAACGCTCTCGACAAATTTATTTTAGATCTCAACTTGGACTCTTTTGACAAAGACTCCGCCTTGTCTTCTTTATCTAGTTATGAAAAATACAATATTACCTATAACAGTTTACATCCAATTGCTATCGATGAAGATGTCACTAGATATTACGATTTAAAAAACCAATTTCAAAGTTTAGTCAACAGTTTAAAAACCACAAAAAACGCATTAGGTATTTCCATAAATAAGCTTATTAACAATTATTACGCTTTAGATAAATATCCATTAATCGATATTAAATTAAAAGAAATAAAAAATATTAATCAAGATATTTTAGAACAATACCTTTCTTTCATTAAAGAATTTTCTTCTTCTATTTCAAATCTTAACTGTCCATATAAAGAACATCCTTTTTATGGTTTTAGCAAAAAGCAAATGTATAAAGAAGATTACTTGCCTTTAAAAGATAATGTCATTTCTTTATCCCAAACCATTAATGATGCAGTAAACATTTATACCTATGGAAAAGAAAAGTATTATCTTCCAAATGTTAATTCTTTAAAAGAGATGAAAGCTTTATTAAACGTGTTATCTTTTATCGACTATTATAAAAACTATCCTCTTGATTGGCTTAAAGAAGAAAAAATCGATGAAACTTACGACTTTTTAAAATCTATTTACCTCTCTCTTAAAAGAATTAATAAAGGCATCGAAGAATTATTAAATCCATATGGAGAAGAATTAAAAGAAATATCTACTAATGAAATTTTAAAAGTATTAACTGAAAAAAAGAGCCAAAAAGAATTAAAGAAAATTCAAAAGAAATATTTTAAAAAGAAAATTCCTCTTTCAGAAGTTTCTTATGTTCTAAATAAATTGTTACTTCTTCTTGAAGAAAGAGAAAACCTAGAGAATTCCAAGCTTAAATTCGATTCTTCTTACATTCAATATCTTTCTTCTCACTCTTTTGAAGAATTTAGAGAAGTGGTCAACCATATCAACATTTATCGTTACAATATCAACTATATAAAGGACAAAGAAGAATTTGATATCATCTATCAGATTCAAGATACTAGCATAGAAAGTTCAAAGCATCGCCAAGTTATGCAACTAGTGTTTAATTCAATCTTAGAAAGCACAAAAATCATCCAAGATTATTTTGATAAAAACTATATTAATTTTGAAACAATGAGCCTAAATGAATACTTTGATAAAGTAGTAAAAATGTCTTCTAATTTCTCTTCGATAAATAATTACATCACCTTCTATACTTCATTAAATAAAGTAAACCACATCGCAAGTAACTTAGGCGATAAATTATTAGAATTCTCTTCTTATAATGATTATGAGAAAATATTCCTTAAGAGAGTGTATTTTGATTTATTAAATAGTTATCTAAATAATAAAGAGATGTCTTCAAAATTAAGTAGAGAGAACATATCTTTAATTTTGAATAATTTTAAAGATAGCGATAACAATAGAATAGGTCTTATCAATAAAGTTATTTGCAATCACATCAACAATAATGTCCGTACTTCTCTTTCTAGAATCAAAGAGACTGAAGGAAAAAAACTCGTTAAACTATTAGAAGAAGGAAATTACTTATTAACATTAGAGCAACTTTGTAGTAACTATGCAAATAGCATTTATAATTTTAAACCTTGCATTTTAATTAGCTATAAGCAAGTATCTTCACTTTTAAATAACGACATTTATCATTTTGATCTTGGTATTATTTTAGCCAATAGGTCTTTAGATATTAAAGATGTTCTTGCCTCTATTGAAAAATGTGATCAAATTATCGTCAGCGATCAAGAAGTAATCACACAAGATGCTAGAAGTTCCATAATTTCTTCAAATAATCCACAAAATTTAGTTTTCGCTTCTAAAAATACTTTTAGTGAAATGAAAGTCAATCTTCAAAGTCACGATATTTATTCATCGATGCAAAATAATCTTTACGACTTAGATTTCAAAGCCTATCTATCAAATAAATTAAAAGAATATGGTTTTGATGTTGGAATCAATCGTTCAATTGAAGAAAATGTCATCGATATTTTAGTGAAGGTTAAAAATTCACCAACATCAATAGCCATCATGGTTGATCATTTACCATATTATTCTCCAGAAGAAGCTTCCGAATGCTTTAGTTATCAAGATAAGTTCCTCACTAGCATTGGCTATTATCCTTATCGAATCTTTACAAGCCTATTCTTCTTAAATGAAGAGGAGGAATTTAAAAAGCTTGTTGACTATATTGTTAGTAAATCAAAGCTTATTCCTCAAATAAATGTAAAAAAGAGCAACGTGCTTTTAATGGATTATCTTTTCCCTTTATTTGTCGATCCAAGAAAAGTATATTACGAATTTAATAATTTAGAAGATCCTCTTGACAAACTATATTCATTCTTAGTTAAAACTTGTCCAATATCATTAGAGGAAACAAGAATAATATTTATTGAAAATATCGAGGAGAATATTAATGTCTTATTGGAATCAGAAAAAATATCATTAATCGATGGATTTATATACATTCCAAATCAAAAAGTCGTATTTAGAAGAGTAGATAGAACTAAAGACACTTACCGTCCATTAGATTTAGTGTCAGAAAAGGAAATATTTGACGCAGTATATCAAGTTATAAACTCCACCCAATCTTTAAAAAAAGATACTTTGATAAAGATGATTCTTCTTTCTCTTGGATATAAAAAGGCTAATAAAGAAAAATATGAATACGTGGAAAAGAAAATCAATTACTTACTTGAAAAAAAGATTATCTTTATAGAAAACGATATTATTTATAAAAACATTTAACTTGCTAACAAAAAAACTAGAAGTTCATAAATGGATGTCAATAAGTCAATTTATGCTATCTAGTTTTTATTTTTTACTTATTTACAATATATAAAATTCCAATGGTGCCTTTTCCACAATGAGAAGATATAACACAACCTGCATCAGTTACCATAATCTTTTCTTTTGGAATAAACTTTGATAATTCTTCATATAGATACTTTTCACTTTCAAAAGCAAAGCTATGAGTGATCATCACCGTGTCTAAATCTAACTTATCAACGTCTTCTTTAATGATTTCTAACATCTTATTTAAAGCGTTAGTCATCTTTCCAATTGGCTTACGATAAACTATCATCTTTCCATCGACGACTTTAATAATTGGTTTAATTCTTAAAGCGCTGCCAAGGTAATATGAAGTTTGTGAACATCTTCCTCCACGGTGGAGAAAATCTAAAGATTCAACCGCAAATTGGCTTCTCACCCTTGGGGCTAGTTCTTTTAATCTTTCTAAAATCTCTTCTCCAGTTAATCCTTCTTTTACCCACTTGATAGCTTTTAAGACTTGTAAGCCTTCTCCAGAAGAAAGATTTAAAGTATCGTGAACAAATACTTTTCCTTCAAATTCTTTGCTAGCGATAGTAGCGTTTTGCACAGAAGAAGAAAAATAACTAGATATTCCTAAATAAACTATTTGATCGTAACCTTGAGAGAGAATACTTTTATATTTATTAGAAAAATCATCGATTGATCTCGCCGCAGTTTTTGGAATTACTCTAGTTCTTTCAATCTTTTCATATAAAGTTTTAGTATTTATTTCTTCTAAATCGTAAAATTGCTCTTCATTAAAGGTTACAATTAGAGGGATGATTTCTACATCATTATCTTTTAAATATGATTCAGGTAGATCACAAGTTGAATCGACTAAAATTTTTACTTTCATAAATTTAATTCTAGTTAATACATTAACTAGCCTTTCTTTTAAATTATATCTAAGATTTAAAAATAAGTAAATTATTGTTAAAAAACTAATTTATCTCATATAGATAAAAATGATTTTATTCAATAAATAGATCATAGTCTAAATCAATGTCTAAGTAGTCTATTAATTTCCTATTTTCTTTATTAATTGAAATTGTTGGATTAATTTTAGAATCTAATAAATGAACGCTAACTTCTAACGTATTACTAGATTTATACTTCTTAAATAATTCTTTTAATTCGTCTTTTTTGCTTACAAATGGCTCAAGTAAATCTTTTACAATTTGATCTAAATACATAGATTTAGAATTATTTTGATAACAAGTCATTTTTATTTTATTTATAGTAATGACTATCTCATTTTTATTGAAATCATAAGGAATAAAATCTTTATTTAAAATCATCTTTAATTCTTCATAGTACTTTTTAAACTTATCTAAACTAATAGAAGATATTACATTACAAGATAAATATGGATGGGAAAGAGATTTATCATCTAAAACATCTACTAGTTCAAGCATATTGGAGACAAAATAGTCGCCGCAGTGATGCTTAGAATATGTATAGTGATTTATTCCATTCTTGCCAAAATCGTTTGAGGAAATAAATAGCATTTCTTCACTTCTTACTTGCTCTTCTTTTAATATTTTTTTTCAACTTCAATTTCATCATTGCTATCTACATATTCATAGACGTTTTTCACGAGGAATTTAGTAAAAGTATCGATGCAATGCTTAACTGAATCAAGAGGTTTATTTGTGATAACATATACTTTAATTTCTCTTTTTTCGCATTCTTGTAAAA
>CAMEOO010000022.1 GCA_945929875.1 uncultured Caryophanales bacterium | reverse complement strand
AATTTTTATTTTTAACTATTTGTTGAGTGATTTCTCAACTAATTAGTTATAAAAACAACTTTTAAGTTCTTAAAATACACTGATTTTTAGCATAAAATTAAATCAACAAAAGGTAGGAGGACAAGTTTATGAATGAGACTTTTGGACAAAGATTAGCAAGATTAAGAAAAGAAAAAGGATTTACTCAAGAGGATATTGCAGATAAAATAAACATATCTCCTCAAGCAGTATCTAAGTGGGAGAATGATATTTCTTCTCCTGACATTCAAACTTTAATTAAATTATCATATATTTTTGAAGTAAGCCTAGACGATTTGTTGGGAAAAGAAAAAAAGGTGTTGAGGTTGTTTCACCAGAAAAAAGAAAAGATATTAATAAAATGACTTTTAAAATAAAAGTAAATAGTACTGATGGCGATAAAGTCAATGTAAATATTCCTGTTGCATTAATTAAAGCGTGCCTAGATAGTGGACTTGAAATGCCTCAAGTAAGTGGTAAAGTAAATTTAAATAACATCGATTTTAAAAAGATATTTGAATTAGTGGAGCAAGGAGTCATTGGAGAATTAGTATCCATTGACAGCGCCGATGGAGATCATGTGACTATCACAGTGGAATAATATGAAAATAAAAGTTGTTGATAAAAAGGAAAATAGAAGACTTACACTTTATTTGCCAACTTCTATTGTCAAATTAAAATTGACATGGAAGATCATATCAAAGAAATCTAAAGAAGCGTATAAGTATTATCCACTTGTGAAAGAGTGTTATGGAATCTTAAAACGCTATATTAAAGAAAATGGACATTTTATTTTCGTTGAAGTAAGTTCAAACTCTGGAGATAGAGTAATAATCAAAGTTTAGCAAAATGTATTGTTTATTAAAATTATATTTTAATGAGCAATATTTTTTTTGTATAATAATGGATATGAAGAAAATCTTAATGATAGTATTGGAGGTTTTATGAAAAAGAAATTGATTGAAGTAAACGAGATTTCCGATTCTACGAAAAAATCATTTAAAGTTAGAACTATTACTGCGATAATTTTAGCTCTTGCATTAATTCCAGCTTGTATTGTGGGAGATTGGTATTTTGCTGGATGTTTAATATTAATTTCATTAATGGCTTTTTATGAATTTATTAACGTTTTATCAACAAAGAAATTTCCTTTTTTCATTAATGTATTTGCATTCATAATGACTATTATCTTAACTTATTGGGTATGGTTTAAGCAAATTATTGGAAATACCCTCATTAATAGCGCTGGGCACATATTAATTAGTGATATTTCTATCTCAACACTAGCATTGGCAACTTTAGTGCTTGGTTTATTTCTATTTGCTTTGATGTATTCTAGTTTTGACTCATCAGATGTTTGTTATTTAGTTACGATGTCTTTGTTTATCAGTTTAGGCTTTCAATCATTATTTTTCTTAAGATATTCACCAATGTCATCGATAAGTGGATTTTATGAATATCAAAATCACTTTTTATCTTGCCTCCTTCTTTTTTATGTAACTATCGGCACATTTATGAGTGACATCGGAGCTTATTGCACTGGTATCTTATTTGGAAAACACAAGATGAATCCAAGAATTTCCCCTAAGAAGACTTGGGAAGGTTTTGTTGGAGGAGTAGTGATATCTTTTATCTGTTCGTTTACTTTTGCAATGATTTTAGATGCAAATGGAATACCGCTTTTAAAAGGTATATTAGATATTAATCATTGGTATGTGATTTTAGTAATATCTCTAGTTATGCCTTTTATTTCTGTATTGGGAGATTTAATTTTTTCTGCGATAAAAAGGCATTATAGCAAGAAAGATTTCTCTAACGTACTACCAGGGCATGGAGGAGTTCTCGATCGAATTGATTCATTGCTTACTACCGCTTTAATTGTTACCTTACTAATAATTTCATTTAGCTTTTATCGAGGGCTAATTTAATGAAAAAAATTATTATTTTAGGCGCTACAGGTAGCATTGGTTGTCAAACTCGAGAGGTAATTAAAGAAAATCCTCAAGATTTTGAGTTAGTTGGTGTATCTATTGGACATAATATCAAATTGCTAAGAAAAATTCTTGAAAGTTTTGAATGCATTAAGTTTGTTACTGTACAAGAATATAGCGATTATATTTACTTGAAAGAAGAATATCCAAAAATTACTTTCTTTTATGGTAATGAAGGTTTAATTTCTCTAATTGAAAATTGTCCTTCAGATTTAGTAGTAAATTCTTTAGTGGGATTTGTTGGTTTTCTTCCTTCTTTATATACGATCAAAAAAGGAATAGATTTAGCTTTGGCAAATAAAGAATCTTTAGTAGTCGGTGGATCGTTAATAAAAAAAGAGATGAAAAAATCTAAGGCTAGATTATTTGCTATCGACAGCGAGCACTGTGCTCTAAGTAAATGCTTAGAAGGAAAAGATGTATCTCAAATAAGAAATCTAGTTATTACCGCAAGTGGGGGCAGTTTTAGAGACTATACTAAAGACCAACTAGAAAATGTCACCATCAAAGATGCGTTAAATCATCCTTCTTGGAGTATGGGGAATAAGATTACTATCGACTCGGCAACGATGATGAATAAAGGGTTTGAAATCATTGAAGCGATGCATCTATTTGATTTTCCTTTAGAAAAAATAAAAGTTTTACTTCACGATGAATCAATTATTCATTCCCTAGTTGAATTTGTCGATAATAGTTATTTAGCCGATATTGGTCCTACCGATATGAAAGTTGCAATTTCATATGCATTATACGAAAATAAGAGACATGAAGTTAAAACTAATAAGCTAGAATTTGATAAATTATCAGGACTTCATTTTAGAAAATTAGATTTAGATTTCTATCCATGTTTGACTTTGGCCATAAAAGCCATTAAAATGGGTGGAAGTGCCACTACAGTATTAAATAGAAGTAATGAAGTAGCGGTATCTTCATTTTTAAAAAATGAAATTAAATTTACTCAAATTAGTAAAATTATTGAATATGCTTTAAATAAGCATGAAGTGATCATTGACCCAGATGAGAAAGAAATTATTAAAACTGATGAATGGGCTAAAAATATTAGTGAAGAATTTATAAGGAGAGAGTTAAATGCTAAACACAATTATTAATATTATTGTTTTGTTATTAAGCTTAAGCGTACTAATTTGTTTACATGAATTAGGGCATCTACTTGTAGCAAAGAAGTTTAATGTTTACTGCGCCGAATATTCAATCGGCATGGGACCTTTACTTTTTAAAGTAAAAAAACCAAATCAAGAAACTCAATTCTCTATCAGAGCGATTCCAATCGGTGGTTTTGTCTCTATGGCGGGAGAAGGTAGTGAAGAAATCGATGAAATGAAGGATGTTCCAAAAGAAAGATTCTTGACCTCGATAAAAAGATGGAAGAGAGCTTTAATTATGGTCGCGGGAGTTTTTGTTAACTTTGTTCTTTCTTTGATTTTATTCTTTGGATCAGGGCTTGCTTCACCAATTCTTGATGAATCTAAGCAAAGCTTCAAGGTAATGGATTCAACTTCTAAAGTTACTTATTTGGCTAGTGAAGCCGGATTAACCTCTAATGATGTTATAACTAATTTTAAATATGTTTTTAATATCGGATCAAGTGAAAAGGTAAGTAGTAAGGAAATTGCTTCTGGAAGAGATTTATATAAAGCCTACTACATGTCAGACCTTGATGAAAAAGAATATGCTCCTACTTCTACTAACGATAAATTGACAGTTTATTTAACAACCATAGATAGTAGAACAATTTCTTTTACAATTAGCGCGGTAGAACAAACTGTTAAAAATGCTTTTGGTCCTGATGTAGTATATTATGCATGGAATTTAAATGAAGCCGGACTAGATTTTAATACTAGACATAGAAATTTTAAAGAAGCGATGAATCGTGCAAGTGATGAATTTGTAACTTCATTAACTTCATTTAAAGTATTATTTCAACCAGGTGGTTGGAAAAATTTAGGAGGAGTAATCTCCGTTTATCAGGTAAGTAGTTACGCTACTGGAGTAGGATTTTACTATTATTTATATGTTTGGGGATATATTTCATTAAACTTGGCGATTGTGAATTTACTTCCTTTCCCTGGGCTTGATGGATGGCATTTAGTGGTTTGTGCTTTTGAAGGAATTACCAGAAAAGATATGCCTACAAAAGTTAGAGAAGTGATGTCGGTTATTGGAACAGTGCTATTAATTGGCTTAATGATTTTTGTCACGGTATTAGATATTTTAAGATTGTAATTAGATAGGATTTATTAGATGGAAGAAATGTGCGCTCGATTTTTGAGCAAAATTGGAATTAGTGATTTAAAACCATATGAAGATTGTTCTTTAAAGGTTAATAAAAATGATAAAGAATCAGGTATTTGCTATGTGACTATGACATGCAAAAATTGTTTTCAATATGTCGTAGCTAAAGAATTACTAGAAAAACTAGATAAATCTCCATTTAAAACTAGCGTTACTTTTGTTTATCAAAATCCGATAACTCCAGATCAAGCGTACGCTTTACTTAGAGATGAATTGTTTTATAATACTGGATTAGACGCAAATAAGATGCCTAATTGCTCTAAGAGTAAAAACGAATTATTATTTCTTTTCTATGGAAAGGTTCATTTTGATACATTTTTCCCAGTTGTCCAAATGTGGGAAGAATTATTTGATGAATTAGATATTCCTTTTGATATAAGAACCGATATTAACTATGCTAGTGAAGAATTAATTCAAGAAAGAGAAAAATTATTTAATGAATCTTTAAGAGAGAAAATCAAAGAAAATTATAATTCGAGAATGAATCAATATACGTCTAGTGAAGTGGTTCATCAAAGAGTTAAGGGAAATTATAAAAAAACAAAAATATGCGAGATTAATGAAACTAGCCAAGGAGTAGAAATTGATGGCGAAGTATTTTTCCATGAGGAAAAAATCTCTAAAAAAGGACGTACGATTGTCACCATTTACGTCTATGATCACACCGATTCTATCGAAGTGATCATCTTTGAAAATCGAAGAAATTTTGTTAAGGAAAAATTATTAGAGTATGAAAAAGATAATGCTCACTTAACGATAAAAGGTAATGTTTCAATTTCTAAGTTTAATAATGAACTTCAAATTATCGCAGATTATATTTCTATTAATCCCGATCCTTTTAATGAGAAAAGAATAGATGATGCGGAAGAAAAAAGAGTTGAGCTTCACGCGCATAGTAAAATGTCAACGATGGATGGAGTTTGTACGATAGATGATTATTTTAAACAAGCTAGTAAATGGGGACATAAAGCCTTTGCTATAACTGATCACGAGAATGTTCAAGCTTTCCCAGAAATGCAAGAAGCAATGAAGAAATATAATATCAAAGCTTTGTATGGATGCGAAATGAATATGATCGATGATCAACTTGAATATATCTATAATCCATCTGAAAGAGAACTTCACGATGCTACCTATGTAGTGTTCGACTTTGAAACGACGGGATTATCCGCTAGATACGATCGAATCATCGAATTTGGCGCGGTGAAATTTAAAGATGGATTAATCGTTGATTCTATGGATCTTTTGGTCGATCCAGAAATTCCAATTTCTAAATTTATTCAAGAAAAGACCCATATTACTAATTCGATGGTTCATGGGCAAAAGAAGATTAAAGAAGCTTTAAAAATCATGAAAAACTTTATAGGAGATAGCATTTTAGTTTCTCACAATGCGAGTTTTGATATTGGATTTTTAAATGAAGCATTCTTAAACAATAATGAACAGGTTATTTCTAATCCAGTTATTGATACTCTTTCTTTATCTAGATATCTTTTTCCAGATAATAAATCGCATACTTTAGGATCTTTATGTAGGCAATTTGAAGTAAATTATGATGAAAACGTCGCCCATAGAGCCGATTACGACGCTAAAGTATTAAACGATGCTTGGCAAGCTATGCTTGCAATATTAACTAAAGATAATTTGCATATTAAACATAAAGATTTAAAGCATTTAACAAATGAAAAAATGTTGAAGAATTTAAGACCAAGTCACGTTACTGTATATGCAAAGAATCCACAAGGATTAAAAGATTTATTTAAACTAGTTTCATTATCTTGTACTGATTATTTTGCTGGAGGGACTAGAATTCCTAGAAGTGAATTAATTAAATATCGAGAAAATTTATTGCTTGGTTCAGCCTGCTTTAATGGGGAAGTTTTTCAAACTGCATTAACTAGAGGCGAATCGGTTCTTTTAGAAGTGATGAAGTTTTATGATTTTATTGAAATTCAGCCACCAGAAAACTACATTTACTTAGTTAACATGGGTCAGATCAGCTCTCAAGAGCAAGTGAAACATATTTTAAAAGACATTTATTTAGCGACGAAGAAGATAAATAAAATATGCGTAGCTACTGGAGATTGTCATTACTTATCTAAAGAAGATAAAATCTTTAGAGATGTCTATGTTTTTGCTAAAGCGGTCGGAGGAGGAAGACATCCTTTGAATCCTCATAGAAGAGATAATGTCTATTTTGAAAATCCAGATCAGCATTTTAGAAGTACGTCTGAAATGTTAGAATGCTTTAGTTTTTTAGGTGAAGAAGTAGCTAAAGAAATCGTCGTAAAAAATTCAAACTTAATCGCAGACTCTTTAGAAAATCTTTATCCAGTAAAAGATAGATTATATCCTCCTCACATCGAGCATTGCGCTGAAAAGCTAATTGATATGGTCTATGAAACCGCCCATAAATTATATGGCGATCCATTACCTCAAATTGTTGATGATCGATTGAAAGCGGAACTTGATGGTATTACAAAATATGGTTATTCTGTTCAATATTACATCGCTCATTGCATCGTTAAAAAATCTCATGAAGATGGATTTATGGTTGGATCAAGAGGAAGTGTAGGCTCTTCTTTAGTGGCTTTTATGGCTAATATTACTGAAGTTAATGCCCTTCAACCTCATTATCGTTGTCCAAAGTGCAAACATTCAATATGGGATGTCGATATCAAAAAATATCGTTCGGGGTATGATCTACCAGATAGATTTTGTCCACACTGTGGTACGAAGATGATTAAAGATGGGCAAAATATTCCTTTTGCGACTTTCTTAGGATTTAAAGCGGAAAAAGTTCCTGATATCGACTTAAACTTCTCCGGCGATTATCAAGCGGTCGCTCACAATATGACAAAAGTACTACTTGGTGAAAAGAACGTATATCGAGCGGGAACAATTGAAACGGTTGCTGAAAAAACTGCTTATGGTTATGCTCTTGGATATTATGAATCTTTAGGAATTGATACGACTAAAGTAAAGAATGCTGAAAAAACTCGATTAGCTATCCATTGCCAAAACGTTAAAAGAACTACTGGTCAACATCCAGGTGGAATTATCGTTATTCCTGATGACATGGATGTATTTGATTTTACTCCAATTCAATATCCGGCAGATGATGTCAATGCCGCTTGGAAAACCACTCACTTCGATTTCCATAAAATTCACGATAATGTATTAAAGCTTGATTTATTGGGCCACGTAGATCCTACCGCTTTAAAGATGCTAGGCGATATAACTGGAGTTAAACCAGAAGATATTCCTTTAGATGATAAGCAAGTAATTTCTTTATTTAGTAGCGATAAGGCGTTAAAAAGGCATGCCAATCATTTACAAGAAAAAAATGGAGCCTTAGGCTTACCAGAATTTGGTACGGCTTTGTCTAGACAAATGTTAATCGAGACTAATCCAACTACTTTCGCAGATCTATTAATCATTTCTGGATTAAGTCATGGTACTGATGTTTGGAAAGGAAACGCTCAAGACTTAATTAATAATGGAACTTGTACTTTACAAGAAGTTATTGGATGTCGTGATGATATAATGGTTTGGCTTTCTAGCCAAGGAATTGATCCTTCCACCGCTTTTAAAATAATGGAAGATGTTAGAAAAGGAAGAAAGTTAAAACCAGAATATGAAGATTTATTAAGAGAACATAAAATTCCAGAATATTATATAGATGCATGTAATAAAATTAAGTATTTATTCCCAAAAGCTCACGCAGTTGCTTACGTTATGATGGCTTGTAGAGTAGCTTGGTATAAAGTTTATTATCCATTAGAGTATTACGCTACTTATTTTTCCACGAGAGTACATCAATTTGATATATTAACTATGTCTAAAGGAGAAGAAGCAATTTATAAGAAGATAGAAGAACTAAGACAAATTAAGGCTTCGGGTAAGAAATTATCTCCAAAGGATGATGAAATTGAAAAATGCTTATGTATCGCTCTTGAAATGACAGAAAGAGGATATAATATATCTATGATTAATTTAAATAAATCAGTGAGTAGATATTGGATTGTTGACAAGGAAACTAATTCAATTATTCCTCCATTTAATGTTCTTGATGGACTTGGCGAAGCCGCGGCAGAAACGGTTGTCGAAGCTAGAAATAAAAGACCATTTATGTCGATTGAAGATTTGCAAAATAGGACTCGTTTATCTCAACAACATATAGAAACATTAAAAAAGATGAATGTATTAAAAGATCTTCCAGAGTCAGATCAAATTAGCCTTTTTGATTGGTAATATTTATGAAGATAGTGATTATTGGTTATCCAGGAAGTGGAAAGTCTACTTTAGCCAAAAGGCTTTCATCTATCTATAATTGTAAATATTTGCATATGGATAAAATAAGTTTTTATCCTAATTGGGTGGAAAAAGAAAATAGTTTAAGAATAAATTCCTTAAAAGAGTTTTTAAAAGAAAATCCATCATCGTGGGTGATTGATGGAAACTACTTTAAAATTTTATTTGAGGAAAGGGTTGAGTTAGCAGATAAAATTATTTATTTAAATTTCAATCGTTTTACTTGTTATTTTTCAGCATTAAAAAGAGCGATAGTGTATAAGCATAAAGAAAGAGAATCTGCACCGGAAGGATGCAAAGAAAATTTTTCTTTGTCTTTTCAATGGTGGATTTTACATCAAAGTAGAACTTCAAAAAGAAAAAAGACATTTAATGAATTAAAAGAAAAATATCCTAATAAATTTATTGAACTAAAAAATAGAAAAGAAGTTAATAAATTTATTGATGGAATAACGAATAAAAAATGAAAAGCTAATAAAAGAATTTATTAGAGTACGATAAAAATAAAAAGAATAATTATAATTTTTGGGATAAACATAAAACTACCGCTAGAAGAACTTTTTATGGTTTTACTAGCTTTTTTAAATAAAATAGGATATTTTAAATTTAATAAATATGTAGTATAATCATTTTAATAAATGACTAGAGATAAGGGGGATTTATATGTTTTTAAGTATCTCTATTGTTGATCCAATTGTTAAATGGATGGGGTCTTCTTGGCTTGCGGAAATCAATATTGGTAGTATCATAGTTAGACTTCTATTAGCTTTTGTTTTTGCTGGAACAATCGGCTTAGAAAGAGCGATAAAAAAACACGCTGCAGGACTAAGAACTTATATTTTGGTTTGTGTCGCTTCTTGTTTAGCGATGATGGCAGATGCCTTCTTAGTAGAAGCATACAGTAGCGGAGATCCAGCTAGATTTGGCGCGCAAGTTATTTCTGGAATTGGTTTTTTAGGAGCGGGGACTATTCTTGTTACTTCTAGAAATCAAGTAAAAGGCTTAACTACCGCTGCAGGACTTTGGGCGGTTGCTTGCTTAGGTATCACTATTGGCGCTGGCTTATATACCGCAGCAATTATCGGTTATATTTTAATTGGATTATCAATTTTCTTTATGCCTAAACTTGAGATGATATTTACTAAGAAATCTGGATGTTATGAACTTCATATAGAATTTGATCAAAGAGCAAATTTAAAAGAATTTGTTTCCTTAATTAGAGATAAAGGTTTAAAAATTGTTTCGGTTGAGCATAACCCTGCATATGCTAGTTCTGGATTAAGCGTCTATACGATTATGATTTCGATTGATAAAGAAAAAAAATATAAGAATCATAACGTGTTGATTGATGAAATTAAGGCGTTACCATATGTTGAATATGTAGAAGAAATGCTTTAAAAAACATAAAAATAAAACATATGCGATCTAATAAATCACATATGTTTTTTTTCTAATTATATCTATCGTATTTAGCGTAAATATCTTTTCTTCTTTTATTGTATTCTTGCTCGTCAATTAATCCGTTATCGAAATCTTCTTCAACTTTTTTTAATTCTTGACTTCTCTTTTCATACATTTCAAAGTAGGACATATTAGAATCAAAGACATCTTTTTCATCAACAACTTTATCTTGTTCTCTTTTTTCAGGGGTGATGTATTCTTTTGTATTTGCTTGATATACTCTTGTATTAGAAGTATTTTTAAATTTACCATTGTGATAGAAAGGATTATCTTTGTATTTAATTAGCAAGATGATGTGATCGACAAGTATCAGCAATGCCCCTACACCTATAAGAACGTATAAGATTGGACTTTGAATTAACAAAGCTCCATCGCTAGCGTATTTTTTAGCAAGAAGAGCAACAAAAATGGTAACTGAAACTGAGATAATGTCTGTAGTAATGTTGACCCATTTTAATCTATAGTAGATTTGATCAATTCGAAAACTCATAGAAATTAATAACAAAGAAAATACTATGTCCACCGCTAGTATATTGATAAGAATAATATATCGATTATACAAGTAAAGTTGGTTATTTGTAGCTATATTATTAATTTCCACAGCAGATTCTATATTTGAAATTGCAATCGCCATTCCAACAAAGAGAATAACTATGGCCACTAAGTTTATGATAGCTCCGGCAATAGTGAACCATTTGATATTTTTTAATTTTTGTTTTGAGAACATTTTTTATCCTCCTTGCTAATATTATAAACATTTATCGGTGAAGATAATATGAATATTTACTTTAAATCGAATTTTTCTTTGTTTTTACTAATAGCAATGCAAATAAGTAAAAAATATATATTTTTTATAATAAATTTTCTTACCATTCTTTTATTTTTATTTTTTATATGATAATCTAAATATATATAGAGGGCTGTTATGGATAAGATTGTTGAAAATTTTACTAATCCAATGTATATTATCGATTTTTGTATAAGTTTACTCCTTATAGGAGCTATTAGTTTTTTCTTACTCTTTTTTATGAAGAGAAAATTTGTTATTTGTTCAGTAGCAATTTCTGATTTTATTTTTATAGTAAGCAAAGTATTTGGCTTTACTAGCATATCATTAATATCGCTTTTATATTTATTTTCATCAGCAATTGTTTTTGTATTTATGAACGGAAGCGAATACCGTTACTTTGTTTTAAATAATGTTAGGTCAAAAAAAAGGAATACTAAAGAGAACTCTATTTCTAAAGAAAATCTTTATAAAATGATTTTTGAGACTGTTAAAAATTTATCAAAAAATAAGATTGGTGCAATTATTACATTTGAAAAAACTACTAATCTTAATGACATAATTAAAAATGGGACTATTTTGAATGCTCCAGTTTGCCCAGAGTTATTAACGACAATATTTTATCCAGGAACTAGATTACACGATGGAGCTGTTGTAATTAGAGGAGATAAAATCCTTGCTGCATCAGTTTACTATACTCCTACAACTAGAGCGCTAACTGGAAAATATGGTTCAAGGCATCGTGCCGCTTTTGGAATTAGTGAAATCTCCGATGCAGTAACAATTGTTGTCAGTGAAGAGACTGGTAGAATCTCTTTAACTTATAAGGGAAGAATGGAAAGCACGACATACGATTCGTTCTTAAGCGACTTTACAAGTTTAATGGAAGATACTGAGGCATAAAAAAAGATTCCAATTAAGGAATCTTAAGTTATCAAATGGTGGGTACTGAGGGAATCGAACCCCCGACCTTCTGTACGTCAAACAGATGCTCTCCCAGCTGAGCTAAATACCCAAATGAAAGGATAACGATACTAATATATATAAAAATTGAATTATTGTCAATAAAAATATTTTTTTTATTAAATGAAGAAGGATGGTAAAATTATGGTGCTTCCAATTGTATTTACAAAATTAGCAAAGATATTTAAGGAACATGGATATTCTTTATACATGGTTGGAGGCACTAGTAGAGACTATTTGTTAGGTAATGAAATCAAAGATTTTGATTTTGCTACGGATTCCACCCCAAGCCAAATGAAGGATTTCTTAAAGATTAAGGATGATTTTGTTTCCTTTGGTAGCGTTCATTTAAACTTCGAAGGTGAAAAAGTTGATATTACTACTTTAAGGGTGGAAGGAGAATACAAAGATTATCGTCATCCTGAGAGTGTTACTTTTGTTAATGAAATAAAATTAGATGCTAAAAGAAGAGATTTTACTATAAATGCAATATATATAGATTCTAATGGAAAAGTATATGATTATTATCATGGAGTTGATGATTTAGATAATCACTTGATTTCAATGATTGGCAAAGCATCTACTAGATTACAAGAAGATCCTTTAAGAATATTAAGAGCTTTGAGATTTAGCATGATTTATAATTTTTCTATAACGCCAAGTTTGATCAAAGAAATTGATAACAACATGTATTTATTAAAAAAATTAAATTATTCTAAATGCTTGGAAGAATTTGAAAAAATGAAGAGCTTCTCTTATGAAAAGACAATGTGGATTTTAAAAATTCACCATGTAGATGACTTTATTCCTCTTGAATATGTTGAACAAGATCGATTGAATGCAATTGACATGCATTGTGATACGATAACTAGAAAAGAAGTCCAAACTAACGGATTATATAAAAATAATCTCCATATTTCATTAAAAAAATTAAATGAAGGGCAATATATGCTTCAAACATTTGCTATATTTTTAAAGATAGTCGACTATCCTTCACCATTTGAAGAATTTAAAAAATATGTGGAGATATTTAAAAAAGAAATGGAAGAAAATAAGTCGATCATTTCCCAAGTCTATACTTATCAAGACATTATAAATAATAAAGCAAATAGAAAAATGTCCGCCTTATTAAGTGTAGAAGACGGAGGAATGATTGAAGGAGATTTAAATAAACTAGAATATTTATATTCTCAAGGTGTAAGGATGATGACTTTAACTTGGAATTATCCTAATGAAATTGGTTATCCTAACTTCTCATTAAACGATAAAGAATCTTCTCTTAACAAAAAGCCAAATACTAAAGATGGGTTGACCCCATTTGGAATAGAAGTTGTGAAAAAGATGAATGAACTTGGAATGATAATCGATGTATCTCATCTTTCAGATAAAGGATTTTTCGATTGCATCAAATATTCCTCAAAGCCGATTGTCGCTAGCCATTCAAATTCAAGAAGCGTATGTGGGGTAGTTAGAAATTTGACTGATGAAATGATTTTAGCGTTAAAAGAAAATCGGGGTATAATGGGAATAAATTATTGTCCTAGTTTTATTTCCGATAGCCAAGTTAATCAAATTCCTGACATTATCAAACACATCAATCATATTAAAGAAGTTGGAGGAATCGATATTATTGCTCTTGGTAGCGATTTTGATGGAATTCCTACTCCTTTAGGAATGAGCGATTGCACAAAAACTTTAGCCTTAAAAGAAGCATTAGTAAAGGAAGGCTACTTGCAAGAAGAAATTAATAAAATATTTTATTTAAATTTCTTAAGAGTATTTAAAGAAGTATGTAAATAGTAGAAAGTGTATATATATGAATGAAATAAGTATCGAACAAATAGATTATCGTTTCCTTCTAGTGGATTACTATAAATCTTTAGGCCTAAATGAATACGATTTAGCAATTCTTTTATTAGTCGATAATATACTAAAAAAAGAGAATATTTTGATTACTCCTGACCTTTTAGCATTAAAAATGAATTTAAGCGTCAAAGAAATCGATACTCTTTTAGCTAGCCTTTCTTCTCGAGGATTTATTGAGTATGTATCTATAAATAACACATTAGTCACTTCATTAAACCCTCTATATAATAAAATTATCAAACTGTTTAAAGAAGATATCTTAAAGATGCATGAAGATAATTCAAACAAAGAAATTAGAGATGAACTATCTAATGTTTATCTATTAATTCAAAAAGAATTAGAAAGAAGTTTGTCTCCAATCGAGTTTGAAAAAGTGAGAGATTGGATTAATCAAGGAATAAAGGAAGATGTGATTTTAGAATGCATTCACGAATGTCAAAATAAGCATAAGAAAGTGACGATCAATCAAATAGATAAAGCGATTTTAAAATATATCTCTAGCCGTGACATTGAAAAAGAAGGATATTCTTCAGTAAATGAAAAATGGAAGAAAGATTTAGAAGATACAATTAAAATTGCTAATGTAAAATGGACTAGCGAAGATGACTAAAATTGAAAAAATATTTGACTTTTTAGACCAAAAATTTCCTAACGCCCATTGTGAACTTAATTATTCAAAGGATTACGAACTCCTCATCGCAGTAGTTTTATCCGCTCAAGCGACAGATAAAAGCGTCAATTTGGTAACAAAAAAATTATTTGAGACTTATCCTACTTTACTTTCTTTAGCTTCTTCTCATCCTGAAGATATTGAAAAGATTATTCATTCGGTTGGCTTAAGCAAAACAAAATCTAAAAATGTCGTTTCTTTATCAAAGGAATTAATTGATAGATTTGATGGGAAAGTTCCAAGTAGTAGATTAGATTTGATGTCTTTACCTGGTGTAGGAAGAAAAACGGCAAATGTAGTAAGAATCGAGTATTTTAAGATTCCAGAAATTCCTGTAGACACACACGTAGAACGAGTCTCTAAACGTTTAGGATTAGCAAAAGAGGGGGATGACGTACTAGAAGTTGAAAATAAATTAAGAAGAAAGATTCCAAAGGAAAGATTAATTAAAGCTCATCATCAATTAATCTTTTTTGGCAGATATCTATGCAAAAGCCAAAACCCACTATGTAAAGAATGCCCCTTAAAAGATCTTTGTAAAGTTTATAAGAAATTAGCGTTGAAATCAAAATGATAGCTATCACCAAATAATGAATTATTATTGGTAAACCCAATCGTTATTTCAAAATTATATTCACCCTTTTCTAGATAATCATAACAGAAAAATCCATCTGTAGAAGTGAATTCTTCCTTATCATTATTTGGCTTCAAAACTTTTAAATAATATACTTTTTCACCCCAAATTTTGGAATAGATTTCATCTTCTATAATTGGGGTTTTAATTTGGAAAATTACACTTAATGGAGTATAGAAAACATCGACTTCGTCAACAGGTTCAATAGATATTTCTGGAAGAGGAGATAGTTTAATTTTATTAGGATCCGCAAGCGTATAATCGATGAAAGAGGAAGGGATGAACTCATTAGGCAAATAATTGTCATCTAACCCTTTCACCAACGCAATTTCTTTTAATGATGGAGAATAGGAAAAACTAGATTTTGAAGAAATTTGTTCCATAATGTTTTTAAATATGAGCTTAGCTACTTTTTTTCTTGAATCGTGAGAAGTAAAGTAATTTTTATGATACTCTGGTAAATCAAACCCAGTCCAAATAGCTATAGAGTGTTTATTAGAATAGCCGCAAAACCAAATATCTTTATCGGCATTGGAAGGGAATCCATATGTCTTTATAGTTTGATAATCGTAAGCATTCGTTCCAGTTTTTCCAGCAATTTCAGTGTTTTTTGGCTTTGCAATATTTATTCCAAGATAGTTTCTATTAATAACTTTATTTAAACTATAAGTTATTTGATCTGCACTTTCTCTTGAGATTATCTGTTCGCTCGCAAGGTCTCTTTCATAGATAACTTTGCCATTATAAGAACTGATTCTTTTTATAGTGGAAGGCTTAATATATTTACCATGGTTAGCTAAGTAAGAGTAGCCTCCCGCCATCTGAAGAGGAGACAAACCATAAGTCATTCCACCTATTGAATAACTAGAACTGATTATTCCTCCATCGTATAGATTGAGTTTTTCTAGATATTCTTTTACTTCATTTATGCCGATCTTATTTACGACTTCGTCAAATACTTTTACTGCGCAAGTGTTTCTTGAATAACCTAATGCCTCGATTAATGAAATGTTACCGAGGTATTTCTTATCGGCGTTATTAACGTTGACATTTGTTCCTTGATAGGTATAAGGTTCGTCTTTAATCGTTGAAAGAGGATGAAGAGATAAATATTCACACCCTAAAGCGTAAGACAAAATAGGCTTAATGCTACTAGCGGGACTTCTTTTTAAATGATATCCTCGATTAAAAATCTTTTTCCCATTATAGTTTCTACCACCGATCATCCCTATTATTTTAAAGCCATCATTTTCAATTACCGCTCCTCCGATTTGTTGCTCGTCATCAGTAAAAAATATATTTTCTCCGCTTTGAATCTTATCGATATAGGATTGAAGAGAGGAATCTAGATAAGTTTCAACAATTAATGGATGGGTATACAAATCTTTTCCTGTAATCTGTTTTACTTCTTCGTACACTAAATCTAAATATGCTTGAAAAGGATAATTGTTAGTATTTTGATTATCCTTTTTGTACAGAATATCTTCTACGTCGATACTTGTTGCAAGATTGTATTGATCTATAGAAATAGAATTATTTTTTAGCATTTGTTTTAACACTAAGTTTTTTCTTTCGTTGGTTCTTGAAGGATAACTAAATGGATAATAATAACTAGGCGATTTGACTAGCGAAGCTAAAATAGAAGCTTCTATTAGATTAATTTGACTAACTTCTTTATTGAAAAAGGCCTTCGATGCATATCCAACTCCTGGAATAGATTGTTCAAAATATACTTTATTAAAATATAATTCTAGTATTTCTTCTTTGGAATAATCTTGTTCAAGAAGCACGCTAAGATAGGCTTCTTTTACTTTTCTAGAATAAGTTTTTTCGTTTGTCAATGCGGTATTTTTTATTAATTGCTGGGTTAATGTTGATCCTCCTTGAAGGGAAGAAGAAGTAATGTTATTGATTAATGAAAGAATGATTCTTTTTGGGTTAAAACCATTATGATAGTAAAATTCGCTATCTTCAATTGATAGGAGGGCGTCGATTAATACTTGGGGAATTTCTTCATATTGGACATAATTATCTATCGCTCCTAATGATTCTACTTCGTTGTTGTATTTGTCGAGAATTTTTGTTTGATAGACTAGCTTTTTTTCATCTATATGGACCTTCTCATCCGCTATATTAACTATAAAAAAAGTTCCTAGACCAATTACTACTAGGAACGTAAAAATAAAGATGAAATTAAACAGATTATTTAAAATTTTAGAAGTTCTCTTTTTCATTGAAATATACCTCATCTACCACATCTAAATACTTTAAACGTGGGATAAAGCCTTGTTCAACTAGATGACCATTTTCTTTTATGTAAGTAAGTGAAAGAGATTTTCTGATTTCTTTATGCTCATAGGCTTCTATAACGTATTTTGCATCGAGAAGATATACTTCACTTAATTCCACAAAATAGATTAAGAAGAAAGCGATTCCTCCATGATAGAGAACCTTTTTTAAATGGTTGATTTGATGTAAAGAAATATTGTTGAAGGTTAATGCAGTTTTAGATTTAGTTTCTTTACATTCAAAGTCGATATATTTTCCTTTGTAGACGCCATTGTAATCGGTTGTTGATTGCTTTTCAAAATAGGCATCTACAATCCTCGCATTGTGAGCATAGTCGACTTTAACTACACGAATAGGAGTAGGCCTTTTAGTAATCACCGCCCTTTTACAATCATCGTAATAGGTGTTTGAAGTATTTACTGCGTGTTCAAAATCCATTCCTCTATTCGCAGCGGAGAGAATTTTTCTTTCTTTAGTTTTCTCATTCTTTTCTTCTTTTGTCATGCTTTGACTAGATACAACTTTTTTATTTGGGTAATTGATCATAGTTATCAAAGGCTCATACTTATTATGAGCCAACCTTTCTTTTTTATTCTAAATATTTATGTACTTCCTTTTTGAATTCTTCTGATGAAACGTTTTCACCATTTATTAGCTTATTTATCATTTTTCTAACTGGGGTTGGGAATACTTTTTGATTTTTTAATACTTGGAGATATTCTTTGTCTTTGATAGATTTATCTTTCATAAACGAATCGTACAAATTCATTAGATCGATCGCATCGTTTAATGGATCGTGGCTTTGACCAAATGGATCTACATTAAAGATTTTTAAATAGTTTGTTAGTGAATAATTATTTCCATTTTTATCTTTGATGAATTGGCTGATAAAACTTTGAAAATCAATTGTTCTTTTACAAATATTGTAGCCGATGTAATCGGAGGATGGCTTTGAAAAGTTTATGGAGTCAACAAGCATTTTAATATCGTTAGAGCCAAAGACGATAAAGGCGGTATCCGTTAACTCGTCACCGACAAATGCTTCTATTTCTTTTAACATTTCTTCAAGAGTGACCCCTTCATTTTTTAGCTTATCGTTATCGATTGAAGTTATTTCAGAAACGATTTTCCCTATGGTACCATAGCATTTTACATACCTTTTATACGTTTCATAGTTTTTTGAATTTATCATTCCGTTAAGATCGCACTTTACTTTAGAACATCCAACCGCGATAATTTCATGAGAAAATTGCGTTCCTTCAAAATCGATGAATACTAGATTAGTTCTTCCTTTAAGAATTTTTTTAAATGCTTCCATAAAACCCCTACCTAATAGTAGTATAGTAAAAAAAATCTTAAAATAAAATAACTCATTACCACTTTCTTTCATATAAATAAGTGAACAGATGATGTTCAAAAGTAGGTGAATATATGAATAATTGCCATCCAAATACATTTGTTAGATGTATTCCATCAGCTGATGAATGTGGTGTTAGAGTAGTTGTAGCTAGCGATGTTGCTATCGCTAGAACGTGTAACGAGATCAATTATACTGTTACAATAACGAATAATTCTGATCAAGTTATGAAAAATGTTTATGTAACTATACCTTTAGACAACGCTTTAGCGTTAATGCCTAATACGGTTGTAGTAAACGGAACGACTCTTGATGTCGATACATTAAATCAAATACCACTTAATGATATCGAAGTTGGTGCAACTGCAACGATAACTTATACGGTTACTGTTATGGTCTGCCAAAGATATATCAGAACTCAAGCAAAAGTTAACTTCTTAGTATGCTGTTGCTTCATGAAGAAAAATCTTTGCGTTACTTCAAATACTAACTGCGTTCAAGTATGTTGCTGTTGTGGAAATAACGCAGCCTAAAAAACTAAGCTTATTTTTAGCTAAAGAACAATTCTTAATTGAGTTGTTCTTTTTTTGACCTTCTTCTAAATGATAAATATAGTAAATTTATTTACTATTTTGTCACTTTACTTTATAATATTATTGCGATCTTTATTAAGGGAGATTTCTATGGATTTAAAATTAAAACTTAATTCTCAAAAAATAGTAGATAAGGAATTTCGTGGAAAAAAGCCAGGATATGATCCTTTGGAGGTTGATGAATTTCTAGACGTAGTTATTACAGATTACGTTTTGATGGAGCGATATGTTAATGAGGTTAATAAAACCATTAGCGAACTTCAAAAAACCTGTAAGATATATAAAGATCGTTTAGATAATGTCGAAGTTCAAAATGAGATTCTAAATGATAAATTAAAGAATATTTCTGACAATGATAGTAATGTTACATTATCAAATATCGATTTATTAAAGAAGATCTCTCTACTTGAACAAGCTTTATTTAAAGCGGGAATCGACCCAAATAATATTAAATAAAACTTTGACCTGGATAATTGCTGGCAAATTTATTTGCTAGAGGAAAGTCCATGCTCGCACAGCCTGTGATGGCTGTAGTGTTTGTGCTAAAGGAAAAAATAACTTTAGGTAGGTGGGAGCACCTAACGGCAAAGTGAAACCTAAGTCGTTGATATGGTCTAACTTTTGAAAGTGCCACAGTGACGTAGTTTACTCGAAAGAGTAAAGTGGAACGCGGTAAACCCCTCAAGCGAGAAACCTAAATTTGGTAAGGGAAGTTGAAGTGGAAAATAAGAATCTAACTTCAGCATGCGAAAGCATAGATAAATAATTATCCTTGACAAAACATGGCTTACAGGGTCAAAGACTCAATATTTAGAAAGAAGGAAAGTATGAATTTACCTAATAAAATAACTACATTTAGGATGGCTTGTGTATTTGTTATCGTTTTCTTATTATTATTTCCTTGGGCTCAATGTGGAATAGTGATGCCAGAAATATTTAATGGTGTTAGCCTTGAATACTTTATTTCTTTTTTCATCTTTATTATCGCTTCCTTTAGCGATTTTCTAGATGGACACATTGCGCGAAAATACAATTTAGTTACTACATATGGTAAATTTATGGATCCAATTGCTGATAAACTTTTAGTGGATTCTCTATTAATTATTTTAGCTAGTTCGCACATGGAAACAAAAATACCTTTAATTGTCGTAGTAATCATGATTGCTAGAGACTTAGTAGTTGATGCGGTGAAATTAATTGCTGCAAGTAAAAATAAGATTGTCGCCGCGAATATTTGGGGAAAACTAAAAACAGTCGCTCAAATGGTTGCAATTAGTTTTGTCCTATTAAATGATTTCCCATTTAGCTATTTTGATGGACCAGTTAACATATCAGTTATTTTATGTTACATTGCTGGATTATTCTCATTGTTATCAATGGTAGTGTATATCATTCAAAATAAAGAAGTATTTAAAGATGAAAAAAGTAATTGATGAAGTTATAGAAATTCTTAAAAATAGCAATTATACTTTATGCTCTTGCGAATCGTTAACTGGTGGGCTTTTTTCTTCCACGGTAACTTCATATTCAGGAGTTTCAAAATTTTTTAAAGGGTGTGTTTGTTCATATTCCACTTTAGTGAAAGAAGGCTTACTTGAAATTAGTAAGGATCTTATTGATACAGTAGGAGTGGTTTCAAAAGAAGTGGCAAAAGAAATGGCTTTGTCTTCTTCAAGATTGTTAGAAAGTGATATAGCTATCTCATTCACTGGCAATGCTGGACCTAGTGCAATGGAAGGAAAAGAAGTAGGGCTAGTCTATGTTGGTATTAAGTTTCTTGATCAAATTGAAACTTACGAACTTCATTTGCAAGGAAGTAGAAATGAGATTAGAGAAAAAGCTGTTTTAGAAGGATTTAAAATTTTAAAAGAAAAAATGGGAAAAAGAGAAAAGAATCGCTAAGAGATTATATAGGGAGATAAAATTATGGCAATTGAAAAAACAAAAGAAGAAAAATTAGAAGCGACATTAAAAGACATTGAAAAACTATTTGGAAAAGGTTCGGTAATGAAACTTGGTGAACGTCCTTCATTAAATGTGGATGTAATTCATTCCGGTTCAATCTTAATTGATAACGCATTAGGAATTGGTGGTTATCCAAAAGGAAGAATCATCGAAATCTTTGGCCCAGAATCAAGTGGTAAAACTACTTTAGCTTTATCGGCAGTTAGCGAATGCCAAAAACAAGGAGGAAGAGCGGCCTTTGTCGATGCAGAGCATGCGATTGATCCAACTTATGCTCAACAACTTGGTGTGGATACTGATGAACTTATCTTATCTCAACCAGATAATGGTGAACAAGCACTGGAAATTGTAGAAATGCTTGCCAAAAGTGAAGCAATTGATATCGTAGTAGTTGACTCAGTCGCCGCATTGGTTCCTCAATCAGAATTAGAAGGAGAAATGAGTGACAACTCTGTTGGAGCTCACGCTAGACTGATGTCAAAAGCGATGAGAAAACTCGCTGGCGTATTGAATAAAACTAATTGTACAGTAATCTTTATTAATCAATTAAGAGAAAAAGTTGGTGTCGTTTATGGTAATCCAGAAGTAACTACTGGTGGAAGAGCATTAAAATTCTATGCTTCAGTTAGAATCGATATTAGAAAAGGCGAAGCGATTAAAGATGGAGATCGAATTATTGGAAATCAAGTAAATGTGAAAGTTGTTAAAAATAAAGTTGCTCCACCATTTAAGTCTTGTAAAGTTGATCTAATTTATGGAAAAGGCTTCTCAAAAACTAGCGAAGTACTAGATCTAGCATTAGAATATGGATTAGCTAAAAAATCCGGATCTTGGTTTGAGGTCCTTGGAGAAAGAGTAGGACAAGGCAAAGATAATACAGTTACTTATTTAAATAATAATCCAGAAATTTATAATGAGTTATTTGATAAAGTAATGGAAGCTCAAGCAAATAGACAATAAAAATATGTGCTCATACAGGATTAAGTCTTCCTTATGAGCTTTTTATTTGCTTTTTTCAAGTTGAATAATAATTTTTTCTAGTGTATTATGAAACTAGTTAGAAAGGGATAACTATACTATGTATAGTTTAATATAAATATGAAGATTGTTTCGTTTAACGTTAATGGCATAAGAGCTATTTTAAGTAAAGATTTTGAAAAGGACTTCTATTCTTTAGATGCAGATATTTTTTCTATTAATGAAACTAAGTTAAATGAAGAAAGCTTCAAAGATGTTTTTCCTTTTGATCCTCTTGGCTACTTTTCTTTTTGGACAAACTCAAAATTAAGAAAAGGCTATTCGGGTGTTGCGGTATTTACAAAAAAAGCTCCAATATCAGTTCATTATGGATTAGAGGATGGCAAATATGATGAAGAAGGAAGAGTCATCACTTTAGAGTATGAAAATTTTTATTATGTTTGTTGCTATGTCCCAAATTCTGGCGATGAATTAAAAAGATTAGATTTTAGGTTGACATTTGAAATGGACATACTCAATTATCTAAATAAATTAAATAGTAAAAAACCGGTGATTTACGCTGGAGATTTAAACGTCGCTCATCAAGAAATAGATTTAAAAAATCCTAAAGCTAACGAGAATAATGCAGGCTTTACTATTCAAGAAAGAAACGCTTTTACTAACTTACTTTCTCAAGGATATATCGATACGTTTAGATATTTAAATCCAAATGAAATTAAGTATTCTTGGTGGAGTTATCGCTTCAATGCAAGAAGTAATAATGCTGGGTGGAGAATTGATTATTTTGTAGTTAGTGAAAGATTAAAAGATAAGTTAATTTCTTCACTAATTCATAACGAGATATTAGGTAGTGATCATTGCCCTATAGAATTAAATGTCAATTTATAGTGGAGGAAAATATGAAAATAATTAAACCAAATGAACTAAATATCGATTTCTTTTCTTCTTTTAAAGATAACTGGGCTTTAGTGGTTACTCAAGATACAAAAGAAGATAATGCGATGACTATCGCCTGGGGTGGAGTGGGCATCCTTTGGGGAAGAGAAGTAGTTACCGTATATATTAGAAATACTAGATATACTAAGCATATGTTAGATGGTAGCCAATATTTTTCGGTAAGTTTTTTTGATGACAAGTATAAAGATAAATTAGCCTATTGTGGTAAGGTATCTCATAGAGATGAGGATAAGATTACAAACGCTAAATTTACTAGAAGTTATGAAGATGGCGTATTATATTTAAAAGAAGCAAAAATTACTTTTATTCTAAAAAAGATTTATCAAGTAGATATGCCATTAGATGGTGTTGATGAAAAGATTGTAAATAGATACTATAAGCCAAATGAAATGCACACTCAATATATTGGTGAAATAGTTAAAGTGATCGTGGAGTAGAAATTATGAGTAAAGAACTAATTATTGTATTTGGAATAGTGTTAATTTTTCTTGCAACGACTTTAGGTGCAAGTTTAGTATATTTATTTAAGAAAGAGATTTC
>CAMEOO010000021.1 GCA_945929875.1 uncultured Caryophanales bacterium | reverse complement strand
ATTTGATGAAGTAGTACTTAATAACTTACCCCATGCATCGTAACTATATTCTAAATTTTTTCGTTAATTTTCAAACAAAAAAGTGAATCGTTAATGGTTTTTAACTTTTTTATTAATAGTCTAAAGGAAATCTATTACATAAAGAAATAACTTCTTCTTTTAATAGATTTAATTTTTCTTGATTGTCGTGATTAATTAATGCACTGGTAATGATATCAGCAATTTCTACCATTTCTTCTTCTTTCATTCCTCTTGTAGTTAATGCTGGAGTCCCAAGTCTAATTCCAGAAGCTAAGAATGGTTTTTCTTGATCGTTAGGAATCGTATTTTTATTTACTGTAATATTTATTGTTCCAAGTAAATTCTCAACCGCTTTTCCTGTTAAACCACTTTTTGACTTAACATCCACTAAGAGAAGATGATTATCAGTTCCGTTTGAAATAACGTGGAAGCCATTTTCCATCAATCTATTTGCCAAAACTTTAGCGTTTTTAATAACCTGTTCTTGATAAGTGACAAATTCAGGACTTAAAGCTTCTTTAAAAGCTACCGCTTTTGCGCTTATGACATGCATTAAAGGACCACCTTGAATTCCAGGGAAAACCGCTTTATCTATCTTTTTAGCGATCTCTTCATTATTAGTCATAATGATTCCCCCTCTTGGTCCCCTTAAAGTTTTATGAGTAGTAGAAGTGACAATATCTGCATATTCGCATGGGTTTTGATGAAGACCAGTTGCTACTAGACCAGCAATATGAGCCATATCTACCATTAAATAAGCACCAACTTTATCAGCTATTTCTCTAAAACGCTTAAAGTCGATCATTCTAGGATAAGCAGAAGCCCCAGCAACAATTAAATTTGGTTTAATTTCTAACGCGATTCTTTCCACTTCATCATAATCAATCATTTCTGTATCTTTAGATACTCCATAAGTATAACTAATATAATCTTGTCCAGAAAAAGATAATGTATACCCGTGAGTTAAATGTCCACCATGATCAAGAGCCATTCCTAAAATCTTATCGCCATCATTTAAAACGGAACGATAAGCAGCCATATTAGCTTGTGAGCCAGAATGTGGTTGGACGTTAACATAATTGACGTTAAATAATTTTTTTAATCTTTCTTTTGCAAGATTTTCCACTACATCGATGTATTCGCATCCTCCATAATACCTTTTCCCTGGATAGCCTTCTGCATATTTATTTGTCATTATGCTACCTTGAGCTTCTAAAACTGCTTTAGAAACAAAATTTTCAGAAGCAATTAATTCTAAATGATTCTTTTGTCTATTCTTCTCTTCTTCAATTGCAGTGAAGACTTCAATATCGACATCTTTTAAATTATTCATAAAATATCCCCTTTGTATTTCCAATTAATTCTATATCATAAATAGAATAAAATACCATTGTTTTTTAATTTCTTAAACACCCAAGTGGTACAACATATACTCCATCTTCTCTTTTATATGCAAATTGCCCTTTTGTTACTATCATTAAAAAACTACAACTACCTGTTTTATCAACATCGATATCATTTGCAATATCTAATAACTTTCTTGCGGCATTATCAATATCTTCATTACCGCCTAGTTTCACTTCTACTAACGCCCATGAACCATCATTAAAAACAATAACGATGTCTGCCTCTCTTTTTTTGGAATCTCTATATTTATAGACTCTAGCATTTATAGAATCTGCGTAAACTCTAATATCTCTAACAACTAGTGACTCGAACATCAGCCCGAAAGTATCCATGTTTCTAAACAAAGAACTTGGAGTTAATCCTAAAGCAGCCGCTCCAATTGATGGGTCTGTAAAATGCCTTGTTTCTTTTGTCCTTATTGATGTTTTACTTCTTACATTGGGATTCCATGCAGGAAGTTCTTCAATAACGTGCAAATATTCTAAAGCATTTAAATATTTATAAAATGTTTCTTTATCAAATGAGGATTCATTGCTAGTACAATCATCAATCAATGTTTGCGTTGTCGCGGCAATAGATACATTTCTTGCATATGAGCGTAAAACTTTACGGGCTCTTGATTCATCTTTAACTAGTTTAATACTTTTTAATGAGAATATATCATCAGAAACTAAAACCTCATAATAATCTTTCGCTTGAGCTAAGGAGACTTCTTTATCTTCATTAAGAATTGCTATAGGCCATCCTCCACGACAAATTAAAAATGCATAATCTTCCATACTAAGGTTGCATTTTGATATATGAAATTCACCATTCTTTAGTTTTGTCAAAGAAACTGAGCCATTGCTTTCTCCACTTTCGAATAAAGACATTGTCCTCATCTTCTTTCTAATTATCCTTCCATTACCTGTATGACTTCTTTCATATTCTTTATCATCTATATCTCTATCAGTCACACTACCAGTTAAAATAAATTGGCCAAATTCTGATGCTTCATCCACTTCAACCTTAATTTGATCCCAAATAAAATAAATATGCTGCCATTCATCAATCAATAATGGTTTGCTTCTAGAATTTAAAAAAATATGAGGAGCAAGTTTTGCTTCTAAAATGAGTTCATCTCTAGTTTTTAGAGGCATTAAATCAACTATCTCTTTTGCATATCTCTTGCAAGTGGTAGATTTACCACACCACTTAGGGCCTTCAACAACAACGGCTCCTTTACTTTTTAAGGAAAATTCTAAAGTATCATCAAATAATCTTTTAATATATTTTTTTGCCATATTTTAATCCTCATCTTCTTCTAATTATAATGTAATCGAGTAAATATTGCCAATCAAACCGAGTAAAAATTAATTTTTCAGTCGAGTAAATATTAAAAATGATTATATGAGTTGTCACAGAATTCCATTTTATTAGTTTTGAGCAAAAATCATAGATATTAGTGTTATTTTATTGTTTACACAATTAGTTTTTTAAACAACATATAGGAACTATATAAACCCCTTCTTTACTTAAGTATCCATACCGATCATCCGTAATTACAACCCGTAGCGTTGGTAATGGCATAGTTTTCTTGGGATTTTCTTTATTAAAATCGTTAATTAATTTAACTATTTTTTCTAAATTAGCAATTCCATCAGATATGTGTTCATTTCCGCTTTTAACTTCAAATAATCCATATCTTCCATCAGGTAAATGAATAACAAAATCACATTCTAATCCAAGTCTATCTCTATAATATGAGATCTCACCATCAATAGTTTTAGAATATACTTCTAAATCTCTACCAACAAGACACTCAAAAAAGAATCCTCTAGTTTTTGGATCTCTTGACAATCCTTCCGGTCCAATACCTAACGCAGCACATGCCAATGAAGGATCAAAAAACTCTTTTTTTGGTAAAGAGCGCATGGATGTTTTACTTCTTATATTAGGGCACCAAGCAGGGATTTCTTTAATTACAAACAATCTTAATAATGCATTATAGTATTCATAAAAAGTACTCTCAGACAATGGGTGTCCAGATTTATTTACATCTTCTATTATTGTTTTATTATCAACATTTTGAGATAAAGTTCTAGCAAGAGACCTCAGCAAAGCCCTTGCTGTTTCGGGACTCAAATTCTTTCCACTTGCCTCTTGAATGTCAGCGTCACAAATACTATTTAATGCTTGCTTACCATAAGAAAGAAGATTACGTGGAGGATTTAATACGCCTTCTGGCCATCCTCCTTTTACAATTGAATAATTAATATTATCTTTTTGATTATCTAAGTAAACACTGATTGGGTCATTGGGATTATCAAACAACGCTTTCAAAGATACTTCCCCAGTAGAATCGCCACTTTCAAATAAAGACATTGTTGTCATATCAATTTTTACAATCCTCATAGAACCAGTATGATTAGTCGCCCCTATTCTAGGAAAAAACGACCCTGTAAGAATAAATTGGTTTTTTAAATGTGTTTCATCAGCATAATTCTTGATCTCATCCCAAATAGCTGGATAAACTTGCCATTCATCAATAAGTCTTGGTTTTTCACCATTTAGAAAAAGTCTAGGATTAGCAAGATACATTCTATCAAAATCCTCTCTCTGATTCTTTGTATTTAATTTTATCTCGCTTTTTGCAAAATATTCAGATGTATAAGTTTTTCCACACCATTTAGGTCCTCTAATATGAATTGCAGTAAAGTCATTAAGATAGTCTTTAATTAACTCATCTATTATTCTAGGGATATAATAATCTTTCTTCTTAATTTTTACCTCATAATAATTATATCATTATCAAAGTAATTTGTAATAATACGTCGAAGTAATTTGCAATAATACGTCAAAGTAATTTGTAATAATACGTCGAAGTAATTTGCAATTTTTATCAAGCCATTTTGTATTTTTATAAACAAACTATTTATCAAGTAATTGGGATAAAATGCCATTATTTTATTACTCGATTAGCAAAGAATATAAATGGTGAAATTATGAAAAATAAAACTGATAAATACATTAAAAAAGAAAAATTCAATTCAAATGATGATAACGAATATTACGATTATATACAGATGGGTCCAATGGAAGAAGAGATTCTATATGAATTTCACTTCGAAGTAGATAAGTTTAAAGAATATTTAAAGAAGCACAAATCTAAATAGATTTTTCTCTTATTAATGACATCGCTTTAGAAAATAAATATCGCCATGCTATTTCATTATGATCATATTCTTTTTGAATGAAATAATCTAGATTCCCTTTATATAAATCTTTATTTTCTAAATAATAATATTTCCAATATTTAGTTAAACTTACTTCTAAATCTGAATGAAGTCCTCCTACTAGTAGAGAATAAGGAATCTTATTCTTATTAATAACTAAAGAATTAATATCTTCTGGAGAATATAAAAATAAGGCTGGAGATAAATTTATTGAATAAGAGAAAAGATCACTATATCTATGGCATAAATAAAAACTAGCTAATCCACCACTAGAAGAGCCAAAAGTACCAATATCGTTTACGTCTATATCGTATTTAGATAGCAAATCTGGTAGAGCTTCTTCAATGATAAATTTAGAGATTACTTCAAGTTTTCCATGAAAAAATAGCTTATTTTCTGCATATTGATAATCAACTTTACCAAAATTTTGCGATAAAGTTAAATCTTTATCTCGATATCTATTTCCATTATCTAAGGAAAAAACAATATAAGAATTCCCGGTTTTATTTTTTAAAGCAGTCAAGGTTTGATCTACTTGCCACGAACCATAATGATCGTTATTTGAAGTATAGTTACCTACTCCTGATTTTGAAAAAAGATTTTGTCCATCAAAAGCAATTAATAGTTTATACTTTTGATTATCTTCTTTCTCTTGAATATAAGTGAAAGTATTAATTTTTCCACCTCGATATTTTAATAGGTCACTTTTATATACTTTACTAACTACCTTTCCAGTTTTTTTGATTCCATGATTATAAAAAGAAACTTCAAATTTATGATATCTTTTATTTATTTTTAAAGATAGAGAAGGCATGTACATTGATAGAATAATAGGTAAGGACTTAATCTTGTGATAAGAAAAACAAATATGATCGACTTTTTCTAAATCAAAAGTATATTCATCTTCTTTACCATCACGATAATTATTTCTACTTGATAAGTATCTTCTTTTTAGTAGTTTCCCTTTTTTATCAAACATTAGAAGACTAATTTTTTTATCAGTTTCTCTATTTAAAATATTAATTGTTAAAAACATACTACTCACCTTTTAACTCAAATAAGATATCTCTTAAATTAGCCGCTTTTTCAAAATCTAATTCTTTAGCCGCTTTTCTCATCTCTTTTTCCACTTCTTTAATGTATAACTCTTTTTCACTTCGAGTCATCTTATTATTCTTATCTAAATTAATAGACTTATCTTTGATTTTTAAAGGTTCTCTAATTTCTTTTATAATGGTTTTAGGAATAATATTGTGTTCTTTATTATATTGTTCTTGAATAGCTCTTCTTCTATTTGTTTCATTTATTGCCTTTTGCATGGAATCGGTAATCTTACTTGCGTACATTATTACTCTTCCATCGACGTTTCTTGCCGCTCGACCAATAATTTGAATAAGAGACCTTTCACTTCGTAAGAACCCTTCTTTATCTGCGTCTAAAATAGCAATCAAACTTACTTCTGGAATATCTAAACCTTCTCTTAATAAATTGATTCCAACCAGGATATCAAATTTTCCTTTTCTTAAATTATAGATAATTTGCGTTCTTTCTAAAGTTTTCGTTTCATTGTGAAGATAGCTTACTTTATAGCCTCTTTCCTTTAAAAAATTAGTTAAATTCTCAGCGTCTTTAATCGTAAGAGTTACAACCATAACCCTTTGATTTTTACTAATAACCTCATCGATTTCATCCACTAAATCTAAGACGGGGTTCAACACATCTTTAACTTCTACAATAGGATCAACTAAGCCAGTAGGACGAATGATTTGTTGGACAAATTTTCCCTCAGTTTTATCAAGCTCATAATCTCCTGGTGTTGCGGAAGTGCAGATCACTTGGTTGATCTTAGATTCAAATTCTTCAAAGTTTAAAGGACGATTATCTAATGCGGAAGGAAGTCTAAAACCATAGTCGACAAGCGTTTGTTTTCTTGAGCGATCCCCATTATACATTCCTCTTACTTGAGGAAATGAAACGTGAGATTCATCGACGATTAACAAGTAATCCTTAGGAAAATAATCAAATAAAGTATAAGGAGTAGTTCCTTCTTTTCTCCCATCGATATGGCGAGAATAGTTTTCAATACCCGAACAAAATCCAAATTCTAATAATTGTTCCATATCGTAACGAGTTCTTTGATCTAATCTTTGCTCTTCTAAAAGCTTTCCATTTTCATGGAAATAATTTAATCGAGAAACTAATTCTTCTCTAATAGAATCAACTGCTTTTTTGATCCTTTCTTGGCTAGAAGCATATTCATGAGCCGGATAGATTGGAAGTTCTTCATAAGAATGAATTAGTTCACCGGTTAAACTATCAACTTCTTGAATTTGCTCTACTTCATCCCATTCATTCATCATAATGCGATAGATGTGATCTTTATTAGAAGGCATGCAAAGCTCGATAATATCTCCTCTAATACGGAAATCACCAGAATTTAAAGTTAAATTATTTCTTGTATATTGGCTATTAATTAGTTTACTAACAAATTGTTTTCGATCTATTTCATCTTTTATTCTAACTACAAATACTAAATTCCTATATTCATCTGGATCAGAAAGACCATAAATAGAAGCTACTGAAGCAATGATAATCGTATCTCTTCTTTCTAGTACCGAATTAATTGCCGAACACCTCATTATTTCAATCTCATCATTCATTTGAGCGTTTTTTTCAATATATGTATCAGTCGCAGGCATGTAAGCTTCTGGTTGATAAAAATCAAAGTTAGAGACAAAATATTCTACGCGGTTTTCTGGGAAAAGTTCTTTAAATTCTGAATAAAGTTGACCAGCCAAAGTCTTATTGTGAACTAAAACTAATGTTGGTCGATTAACTCTAGCAATTACATTTCCCACGGTAAAAGTCTTTCCAGTTCCAGTTGCGCCTAAAAGAACTTGATACTTTTTATTTTGATTTAAACCCTCAACTAATTCTTCAATAGCTTGAGGTTGATCACCCGTTGGTTTATATGGCGAAACTAACTTAAATTCCTTTTGCATCATAATTACCTTTTTACATCATTAACCACTTGCTCATAGTTTTCTAAATGGATATCCATCACTTTACCTTGCAATAAATCAGCGCTAGTTTTGTCGTAAATTCCATCTTCATTAACTATATCAAATTGTTTTTGGAAAGCTTTTAAAGCTTTATCAAAACTTTCATAAGAGCTATTTAATAAGAAGTTGATTTTCTCCTTTAAAAATATTCTTTGTTCAGAAGAAAGATAATCGTTATTTGTAACTCCTTCTACGTGACCTGTGTAAATATTAGGATAAGACATAATGATATTGTCATATACTTTATCTTGAAGCTTCTCACTAGTTTTTAAATTATAAAGTGAACTATTGTCATCATTTATCTTATAAGCATTTTTAAAATAAAGAACTGCTTGATCAAAATCATCAAAAGATTTATTTAATAAAATAGAAATTCTATTTCTAATAACTTCTTTATCTTCATCAGATAATTTAGAGTTATCTTCTACCCCTTCAATATAACGAACATATTCTTCATAAGGAACATATTCTTCACCTAAGAATTTATCTGGAACAATTCCTCTTTTATTTATACACTCTTTACTTGGTGAAGTAACTCTAGCAAATGTCATTCTAATTAAAGAGCCATCATCAAATAACTCAACGAACGTTTGAGCAATTCCTTTTCCATAGCTTACTTGTCCAACGATCTCTACTTTATCTTTTGTATATTCACTATCTCGTAGTCCAACGACAAAAGATTCTCCCGCACTTGCAGTATTACTATCGATGATGCAAGTAATCTTATCAATTTTATCAGTATATTGAAAACTTTGATTATTATTAATTAACGCATTATAACTACCATCTTGATAAAGATAATATCCAGTTGGTTGACCTTTAGGAATAAATAAACCAAGAGTTTGAATACAATTATCTACATATCCTCCTCCATTACCTCGTAAGTCGATAATAAGATGATTTAATTTATTTGTCCCATTAATAAATATTTCATTATCAAAAATGTCTTTTAATTGTCCTTGTGGAGTAACTTCCTTGTCGCTTTCACTACCTAAAAAAGAAGTCAGTTCTACATAAGCTTCACTATATCCATCAGTTGAAGTCAAACTTAATAATCTAGCTTTATCTACATCGTATTTCCCTCTAGTAACAATTAAAGGATCTTTTATTTCTCGATAGACTCCAGAATTATCTTTTCTTTTAACATACACTTCAATTTGTGAACCTTCTTCTCCTAAAAAATGACTAGTCCAATCTGAATAAGAATGATCTTTAAGAATATATTCTTCTTCGTTATCATTTTTTATCTTATAGATGACATCTTTATCTTTTAATCCCGCTTTTTCCGCCGGACTATTCTTCATTACTTGATTTACATAAGCTTCTCCATAATAGATCGTTCTAGAAAAACCTAGTCCTACTCCACTAGAAGAATAATCTTGACTTTCTCCTTTTGCGCTTGATGTGTAATAAGTAAATGGATCTTCAAAAGCTTCGGTAAGACCGCTGATCATCCCATCTAATAAGGTTCTATCATCAATTTCAATATAATAATTCTCTTTTAACAAAGCATATAATTGCTCTAAGGTATTATCGCATTGATTAGATTTGTTGATACCGACTAAATTGCAACTTGATAAACTAAATACCATTCCACATAATAATCCAGCTAATAATTTATTCTTCTTCATTTACTTCCACCCCGCTATTGTCTATTTCTAATGAATATCCTTGACTATTCTTTTTCACATTATATCTAACTAATAGGTTATTTTTATTTTCAAAAGTAGTTAAGATATTGATTGTTTTAATTTTATCATTTATTTCAAAATATTCTTTTTCTTCTATTTTAACTATGTTAACTTTCTCTTTGATATTATCGTTAATGAAATAGATAACTTTTTCTTTAAAGAAACGATATCCTTTTTTAATTTTTAATTTAGTTAAAGGATCTTCATCACCTTTACTTTTTAAAGAAATATCAATATTTGATCCGTGTAAATCAATTTTCTCTAAATAGAGATTATCTTTTAATGTTAGTTTTTGAAAATATTCTTCTGATAATTTTAATAAATTATTATATTCACTTTTTTTATATTTTTCTAAATGATTAATGTATATTAATACTCCAAGAAGAAGACAAGCGATAAGGGCTAAAATGATGGTCCAAACTAGTTCTTTCATAAACTACTTAGCCTCCTTATTTTTAGAGAAGCCTTTACCATTAATCTCGTGAGCTCTATGGATGGTCATAAATGCATCTTTATCAATATTTGAAATTAAAGAAGTAAGTTGAGAGTATTGATTCATAGTAAAAGAAACCATCACCATTTTTTTCTTTTCTTTAGAATATCCTCCAACAACATCGATCAATGTGGTGGTTCGATCGATTTTTTCTCTAATTGCTAAATTAATTTCTTCATATTTATCTGTAATAATTTCACACACAAATGCTTTAGATTCTCCTACGAAAAGGAAATCGACAACAATCGCACAGATAAAGGCGGAAACAATGCCAAGTAAAGTTAAAACAAAATCATTTAAAATAAACATTCCTAAAACCACTAAAAGGCCATCTATTATAAACATCGATACTGAGCTTTTAATTCGTGGAATGTATTTACTTATAATTAATGAAATGATATCCACTCCTCCAGTAGATCCTCCACCTAAGAAAGTAATTGCACAACCTGCACCTACAAATGCTCCTCCAAAAACTGACGCTAAAACTATTGCAATTTGCTGGTATGCACTTCCTTGAAGATAGAAAAAACCTTTCAATACATCAGGGCTAACTAATAGTGAAGATAAATTAATTGCAATAGGATAAACTATAGTGCTAGTTAAAGTTTTTAAAGCAAAATCTTTACCTAAAAAGATTAGTCCTAAAAAGAATAATACCCAAGTTACTATCGTAGTGTATAATTCTACAGATATAGCTTCGATAGGAATAATCTTTTTAAGTAAGATGGCAATTCCAGGAACTCCTCCAGTCACTAAATCAAATGGCAAAATAAAAACTCCAACACCAAATCCTAAAATGGTCGTTCCAACTATTACTAGAAAAAGATTCCTAAGTTTCATTAACAATTCTTTTTTTGTCATTTTTATTTTAACCATTTTTCACACTCCATCTTAAATAAGCATTAATCACTTCATCTAAATTTCCTTGAAGAACTTCATCGACATTTGATGATTCAAAGTTTGAACGATGATCTTTTACTAATTTATAAGGGCATAATACATACGAACGGATTTGCGATCCCCATTCGATATTTTTTTGTTCACCCTTTAGTTTAGCCACTTCCTCTTGTTTCTTTCTCAATTCTAAAAGAAACAAACGAGATTTTAAGACGTTTAGGGCAATTTCTCGATTTTGAATTTGACTTCTTTGGTTTTGACAAGTTACCACTATTCCAGTAGGTAAGTGAGTAATTCTTACCGCCGACTCAGTCTTATTGACATTTTGTCCACCAGCTCCAGAAGATCGATAAGTATCAATTTTTAAATCTTTCTCTTCAATTTCTACTTCCACATTCTCATCGATTTGAGGAATAACTTCCACGCTAGCAAAAGAGGTATGCCTTCTACCCGAAGAATCAAAAGGAGAGATTCTAACTAATCTATGAACGCCACTTTCTGACTTAAGATGACCATAACTATATTTGCCTTTTACTAAGAAAGTAACCGATTTAATTCCCGCATCAAGACAAGCTTGATAATCGTAAGTAGTCACTTTTAAAGAATGGGTTTCTGCGTATCTAATATACATTTCAAAAAGCATTTGCGCCCAATCTTGCGATTCAGTGCCACCCGCACCTGGATGAATTTCTACAATAGCGTTATAGCTATCAAATTCACTAGATAAAAGTATTTGCGTTTTAAACTCTTCCATCTCTTTAGAGGTTTCTTTTATCGATTTTGATAAGCTATTAAAAATTTCTTCATCGTATTCTTCTTTTAAAATCAAATAAATTTGATTCATTTCTTCGATTTGACTGTTTAATTTATTATATGTATCAAGATTATTTTTTAAATTATTATTTTCATTAACAATAGAAATAGCCTTCTTTTGGTCATTCCAAAAAGAAGGGCTATTGATCACTAATTCATTTTCTTTGATTTTTTCTTCTAATGAAGAAGGGTCAAAGTGAATCGCCTACTTCCTTAATGCTTAATTCTAGTGTAACTAAGCTATTTTTAATCTCGAATAGTTCGTTCATTATTTTTCCTCGGCTTTTTGAGCTTCTTGCTTTTCTTTTTCGATTTCTTCAGGAGTTTTCATCCTAACTTCAATATTTAACAAATTCAAAACAACTTCATTTGAAATCTTTGTAATCATTTCATTGAACATTTCCCATCCTTCATCGACGTAATCTTTTAAAGGATCAGTTCTAGCATAGCCTCTTAATCCAATACCTTCTTTTAATTTAGCCATCGAATCGATATGAGTAGTCCAGTTTCTATCTACGCATCTTAATGCGACCATCTTTTCAATTTCATTTGGGATGTTATCTGGCCAAGTTTTTCTCTTCTTGTTATATACCGCGAAAAGGATATCACCGATTTCATCGCTAACTTCATCTATTGGAGCATCGTCATAACCTTCGCTATCGAAAGTCCCTTCTTTTAAATATTTAGGCTCTAAGTTTTTCTTTAATAAAGCACCACTTAAATATGGATTTCTTGGATCTGAATTATCTATAGATTGATTGACGATATCTTTTGCGGTGTTTTTAAAATAGCCATAAATGTTATCATAAATATCTGGAGCGTAAAGAATAGTATCTCTTTGCTTATACATCGTTTCACGTTGTTGTCTTAGTACATCATCGTAATCAAGTAAAGATTTACGAACGTCGAAGTTTTGACCTTCAATTTTCTTTTGCGCGGTGGTAATAGCTTTAGTAACCATCTTACTTTCTAGAGGTACATCTCCCATTTTTTCAAATAGGCCTCTTAAATAATCAGGAGCAAATCTAACGAGTAATTCATCATCAATTGATACAAAGAAACGAGAATATCCTGGATCTCCTTGACGGCCTGAACGTCCACGTAATTGGTTATCGATACGTCGAGCTTCATGTCTTTCCGTTCCTAAAACCGCAAGACCTGCTGGATATTTAACTTCTCCAGTTGGATCAACGATATCTTTAACTCCTTCTCCAAGTTTAATATCAGTACCACGACCTGCCATATTAGTAGCGATAGTAATCGCTCCCATTTGACCAGCTTTTTCAATAATTAAAGCTTCTCTTTCATGGTTTTTAGCGTTTAATACTTCATGTTTTAATCCTTCTTTAGTTAATAAATTAGATACAATTTCAGAAGCTTCTACAGAAGGAGTACCAACTAGAATTGGTTGGCCAAGAGCGTGTCTTTTTTTAATTTCGACAATCAAAGCTTTATATTTAGCGTTTTCATTTCCGTAAACTAAATCAGTATCGTCTACACGGATAACTGGCCTATTTGTTGGAACTGGAGTAACGTGCATATTGTAAATCTTTTCAAATTCTTCTTCTTCAGTTTTAGCCGTACCTGTCATACCAGCAACCTTATTATAAATTCTAAAGAAGTTTTGATAAGTTATAGTGGCCATAGTGATGGTTTCTTGCTTAATCTTAACATTTTCTTTTGCTTGAATCGCTTGTTGTAAACCATCAGAATATTCTCTACCTTTCATAATACGACCGGTGAATTGATCGATTAAGTGAATTTCTCCATCGCTTACCATATATTCAACATTTCTTTTCATGATATAGTTAGCTTTTAGGGCTTGGTGAATTCTATGAACTAAGTCATTATATTCAGGAGCGTATAAATTCTTAATGCCAAAGGCTTTTTCACATGCATCTACACCAGAATCGGTAAGATTGCAAGATTTTGTTTTAACGTCGATTGTAAAGTCTCTTTCTTTTCTTAAAGACTTAACAAATCTATCTGCATAGATATATGTATTTGCAGGAGCTCTTTCTCCTCCAGAAATAATTAATGGAGTTCTGGATTCGTCGATTAAAATTGAGTCGGCTTCATCGACGATTGCAAAATTTAATCCTCTTAATACTCTCTTAGAAATTGATTGAGCCATGTTGTCTCTTAAGTAGTCAAATCCAAGTTCTGAGTTTGTAGTATAAGTAATATCTGCGTTATATGCAGCTTGCTTAGCTTGAGTATCTTTTTCTCTTAAGTTAACATCGCAAGTTAATCCTAAGAAGCGATAAACTTGTCCCATGTTTTCACAGTCACGAGAAGCTAAGTATTCATTGACGGTGACGACGTGAACGCCTTTCCCTGAAAGAGCGTTAAGATAAACCGCCATAGTGGCAGTTAAGGTTTTACCTTCACCAGTTTTCATTTCAGCGACATCGCCTTCGTGTAATATAATTGCACCCATAATTTGGACTTTATATGGGAATTCCCCTCTTACTCTTCTATCTGCTTCTCTACATACAGCAAAAGCTTCAGGAAGAATATCATCTAATGTTTTTCCTTGAGAAAGTAGCTCTTTAAAATATGGAGTCTTCGCTTGTAGTTCTTCATCAGATAAAGCTTTCATTTCATCTTCATACGAAATAACTAAATCAGCTTTCTTTTCAATTTTTTTAAGTGCTCTTTCGTCAACTCTTAATAAACGATCTAAAAAATTTGCCATAATCCCTCCGTTATTTTTGATTATCATTACAATTATACTAGGTTAAAAGTTTTATATCAAATACTATTCTAGTATTTAAGAAAACAAAATTGCTAAAAAGTATATATTAATTGACGATTGAATTTCACTTTATATAATAACTGTCCATCACCTATTTTAAGAAGGAAACTTTATGTCATTAGAAACCGCAAATTTGTCAATGCGATTTTACTATGATTTTGATAAATGTATATTTACAAAAAAACTATTGTATATTGCTTCTTTTAAAAGAATTTTATACCAATCTAGATAATTTTAGCCTTTATATTTTTTTATTCTAATAACTAACAAGTTAGAATTATTTATATAGAAGTAAAAACAAAAATAACACAGTGATGGCTTTAGCTTAACTAAAGAGTCAATGCATATACCTGAATTATTAAGCAATTAAAAAACTACAAAATTCCAAAACACTTGCATATTATAATTTAATCAAAAAAGTGCAAATTTACCCATTTTTTGCGCTTATGAATAAATTCACATGATCCTATCATTATCGTCCCATCTCCACCAGCATCAAAATCATAATATTTTGATTATTCAGATTTTTGATCTACAACTTATTGATGTTTAACAACTATTAATTTTTAGCCACATTTATAGCAATAATGATTCCTAAATTTAGCTTTAAATATGTTACCATAATTGTACCAATACTTATTCATAACTTAATCCTCCGAATTATAATAATCTAGCAAATCGAATTCTAATATAGAAATCCCAACCTATCCCCAATGCAAATCCAGAGCCAAAATAAAATTCCATCTTCCCATCATTAGTAGGTCTTAATCCCACACCTAATCTCCCACCAATAGAACCTAGTTTTCCAGATAACCCGGCTTCTATTTGAAGACCAAATATATCAAGTTGTCCACCCACTCTTCCACTCTATGCTGTAGCTTTAGCCTCCATGAGGTTTTCTAAATAAATATGCCTATCATTTGATTGATGAATCATACAAAAACCTCTCTATTGTTTCAAACTGTTTCTTGGTAATCAAAAAAGAATAAGAATTATTTTCATATATAATAATTAGTTGTGACAAAGACTCAAAGTCTTCAAAAAATGAATGGAATGAAAACTTAATTTTGTCTACTTCAAAAACTAATTGTTTTTTCCTTCTTTCAAATATAATTTTGTCTTTATAAACCAAAAGTCGATTAGTAGGCAATTTAAATATAGAAACAAACGAATCTATAAATAAAGAAATTATTATGAAAACAATACTTAAGAATAAAGAAATTGATATTGCAACGTAATCTTTAGTAAGTATACTATACGAGACATTAAAGATTATTGAAAAAGCAAATAACACAAAGAATATAGTTCTATATATATTTATTCCTGTTTTAATTTCTAGAAAACCCAATCCGTTATCGATTTTATTCCTTTTATTCACGTGCATTCCTCCCCTAAAATAGTAGCATAAATAGCATTAACAGACAGTCTTAATACGCCTCCAATTACTGTATTTAAAAACATTTTTGTTGCTAAATTTAATAAACCAGGAGCAGTGCCTTTGGAAATATTCCATAAACCTGCGCCACCAGTTAATGCTCCAATCCCAAAATTAAGAAATCCTTTAATTCCAGCAACAAAGCCATCAGAAGCAATTCATAGTTTCTCCGATCCCTCTCACACCTTTTAAGACGGGTATCCCAGTTAAAACAGGTGACGTGCAAGACTATGTGATGCAGAGTGAAGCACGTCTTATCCTGTTGCCGATTTTTATTTATTTTCTAGCATTTTAATAATTTTTTTAATTTGATAATTTGAGTAATTGCCAACATAAATGTATTTAGGGTTTCCATATTTCAAATTAATTTTTAAATATTTATTCAACCAATGTTTATAATAAACCAATGTTTGTTTTTCTTCTTTTGTCAGCTTAACAATTTCGATATCTTTTATTTCCGAAATCACAACATCTTGATTCCATCTAGCATCAATATTATTTCCCGCTTTTTCCCAACTTGTTGTGAATGGGAAATAATGAAAATACATTGTGTTATTGTTAAAAATACAATATCTAAATAGATTTACTCCGCTAATAGATAACATAAATGAGACAGCAAAAGTAACTAATACATACCAATTTTTATATATCCATTCACTTGTTCCTTTGGTAACTAGCAATGATAACGATAATATAGATATAACAATTAATGGACCACATATGATTGCGTAAAATAGCAAATCATAAAATGCAATTATTTTTTTCTTCATCAGCTTCCTCCTATTTAGCAATTTCATCAATTAACTCGTCTAACCAATCACTAACAAGAACATCTACAATAATACATACAACTCCGCCTGCAACAAACCCGACTACTGTACCAACTGACCCAAAGCAACTTCCAATAGCTGTTGCGCCATACAAAATCCCTTTGTTCAAATAGATTAGTCCGACACCTTTTGCGGCGGTTAGTGTGGCTCCAAAATAACACCACCAGTACTTACTCCTCTTGGGATACTATCATATACATCCAATCCTACACCTAACAGAACACTTAACGCATCACCTTTACCAAACTTCCATGTAAATTGATTAAACGCAAGAACTGCATCTTTCATTGAAGCGCCAAGCATCTTCATATCATCCGAAAATGGAATTAAATTTTTGGCAAAATAAGCAGCATGATTAACTAAACCATATATTGATGTATATAACCCATGAATTGTTGAACCAATATCTAGTCCATTTGCTAGCCATTTTAGATTTAATCCACCTTTAGATGTAGAAATAGAACTCACATTTTCAGTGAACAAACTATTAGAACTAAAAGAATTAACCATTCCTCCACCAGCGTCAAAGACAACGCTAGAACTACTACAAGCAATTCCAATAGGATTATTATTTGCATAACTATATAGGTTAAGACCATTAATAGAGCGTGGGTGTAAGTTTGAAATATCCGCTGGTTGGATGAATCTTCCAAGTTCAGGATTATAATAACGAGAAGAAAGCCAATATAGACCTGTCTCGACATCATAATCTTGATTATCCTTGAATATTACCTAACAAATAAATAATATTCACTTCTTCACTCTTTTAAACTTGAAATAGGTATCCAATTTGCAGGAGTTAGAGCTGTACCCAAAATTTGGGCACAACTCTTATCCTGTTACTAAAACATTATTTAAATGTCATATATATTTATTTCTTTTCTAGAACGATAAGCAGAAATAACAGCATCTAATCTAATCTTTTCTAACATAATTATCTTTTTGTTTTCTAAAGTAGATTTTTTAAAATTTTCAATTATTTTCTCCAATAATTTGGCATCCTTACAACAAATTTCAATATTTCTATGATCTATAATCACTAAAGACAAAAAGCAATTCGATTTAATGAAATCATTATAAGATTTTAGATTGTATATATTTTCATTTGTTTTGCTGATAAATAATTCTAAAAATTCAGGATAAACTTCACTATTATCATATATCAATTCTTTTTTTGCGCTTTCTGAATCAATATAATCTAAATCGTTATAATCTTTGGGCATCGTTGATTTTCCATATGATTCCCAATATTTAATATTAAGATTCCATGAAGAAATATCAATATCTTTAAATAATACTCTAAAAATATTTTCAGACCAATTATCGAATTTTAATAGTGTTCCTACCATGTATTATCTTCTCCTTCATTAAATAATATCGCCCAAAATGCTACAAATGCGGTGGCAACAGCAGGTATTAATCCATCATCAGCTGCTCCATAACCTGTAACATCATTTCCAACCAACCATATTAAAGCCACACCAGTTCCAATAATTCCTAAAGCAGCTAAAACTTTACTAGGTTCTCTTGCCGGTTGACGAGGAGGATTCTTGTCCCAATCCCAATCATGATCGTGATCATATCCAACATCTTCGCCGGGATGATGGTCATGGTCTACAACAGGTCTTCCGTCAGGCCCATATTCTCTTTCTTGTTTTGGAGAACCATCAGGATAAAAAATACGTCCTATTGAATTTGGTGCTCCTCTATTTGGATTCCTATGATTTTTAGCATAATCGAAATCAGAAAACATTAAATGTGCGCTTAATCGATTTAATAATTTCGTATAAATTCTAAATGCACTATTGTAATTCAATTTGTTATTAATATAGGAATTATTAATAGGATTATTTTTTCCATAAGAGAACATATTTAACCTATTAATGTTTGATGGATTTAAACTTGATACATCTGTTGGTTGGATAAATCTTCCGAGTTCAGGGCTATAATAGCGAGAGGTTACAAGAAAGAGGTTAGTCTCCTTATCATAATAGTAAGATTTATAGATGAATGGGTTAATATTTGAAATAGTAGTATTTGATGAAGTAGTACTTAATAACTTACCCCATGCATCGTAACTATATTCTACTACTTTGTTTCTGTTTTGGTCAACTATTCCATAGATAATACCAAGAGCATTCTTTTTGCTTAAAAATGTGCATTCCAAATAAAAATCCCCGTTTCCGGGGATTAAAATGGATTAAGCGTGTACTTTGACAACGTTTCTAGCTTGTAATCCACGACTTGTTTTCGTTAATTCAAATTCAACTGTTTGCCCTTCTTCTAAAGAACGGTAGCCTGGTTCTTGAATTTGAGAGAAGTGAACGAAGATATCTTCTGTTCCATTCTCGTAATTAATAAAACCGAATCCTTTGTCTGCGTCAAACCATTTGACTTTACCTGTCATAAATCTTACCACCTTTCAAATATTTACTACACCTTAATTATCGCTTGTATTATTTACTTTTGTCACATTAATCGACCTACAAAGTTCGACTAATAGATTACTTTTTTGCTAAAACTAAACATTTTATTTTCTTTGCGTTTGTTTTTTTAATTAAGTTAATCGCGCATTTTAATGTTTCTCCTGTAGTCATAACATCATCGACAATTAATATGTTTCTTCCTGTTAAACACTCACTATTTCTTATTGATAAATCCTCCTTTACTAGTTTCCTTTCTTCTTTACTTCTATCGCTTTGTTTAAATGATTTATTCTTGTATAGCACTTTTTTAATTGGTAAACCTAATTCTTTAAACGCTTCTTCTACATGATTAAATCCTCTTTTTTCATCTTCTGTTTCGTTTGAAGGAATACATACTAGAGTGTAGTTCCAATACTTTAACTTTAATTCTTGTCTAAACCGGTCTAAGAAAACACTTTTTAATTCATAATCATGGCAAGCTTTAAATTTATATAGTAAACTTCTAAAAAAATCGTTATACGAATATAAAGCAACTATGTTAATTCCTTCCAATTTAAACTTTTTATATATCACTTCTAGTTGTTTAAAGCACTCTTGACAAATAAATCTTTTAGAAAAAGAAAAAGCTTTTTCTTCTTTAAAACACACTTTACATTGCATATAAAGATCTATTTGCATCATTTATCACTTGGATAGATTTAGTAATTGAAGGGGTCACTTTAGAGCAAATATATATCACTTCTCCATCCCACGCATCGATTTTTCTACCTACTCTTCCTGAAATTTGCACAAGAGCTTTATCATCAAAAATGTTACTGGAAGCATCAAATACAATCACTTGTAAATTCTTTAAGGTAATTCCTCTTTCTAAAATGGAAGATGTTACTAAATAATCGTATTTACCTTTTTTAAAATCTTCGACAATTTGATTTCTTTCTATTCTTTTAGAATGAACATAATTACCTTTTTTCACGTAAAAACTAATCTTTTCATAAATATCTTCAACCTCCTTTATCGTTGGCGCAAACACTAAAGTGGGTAAGTTCTTTCTTTTAAACTCTCTTAATTTTTTAATTAAGTAAGCGTGTTGAAAAAATACCGATACTTTAACTTGTGGAACGATTAGAGGATGGTTATGATATCTAGTCATCAACGAAAAGATCTTGCCTCCTCTTCTATTAATTTCTTCCACCATTTCCTCTAAAGGAGTTGCGCTCATCATGATGTAATTCCCTCTCAATGCTTTTTTAAAAAAAGTATGTAATAGATAGTTACCTTTATATGGAAAAGCATCCGTTTCATCGATAATTAATAAATCGAAATAATTCTCATAGCGGTATAATTGGTGAGTAGTTAATAAAATGATATCTCCTTTTGTCTTTGTTGTATGGCCTTGATATAAAGAGACGACATCTACACTTGGAAATGCTTTTTTAATTCTAGGCTCTAGATCGATGACCACATCTTTTCGAGGAATAGTAAAACCTACTTGAAGATGGTTATTTAAACAATAAGCGATAGTTTTGTAAACTAATTCGGTTTTACCCGCACCACAAACAGCGTAGATTAAGGCATCTCTATGATTAATGAAATTATCTCTCACCTCATTACTTATCTCTTCTTGTTTAGGACTTAGAGAATAATCTAATTCTTCTTTTATTATTTCATCAAATTCAATTTCTCTTTTACTGACTTTTTCCTTTTTAAAAGCTACGCAAAGTCGACAATATTGTTTATTAAATCTATCTAATCCAATGTATTTAGGATCTTTGTTTCCACAATTTTCACAAATAAACATAATCTTTCCCTCTATAATATTTATTAGTAAAGAAAAACTCTTTCTCCCAAAAAAATGCTATCATTTATTTTCTTTTATTATTTGGTATAATTATTTTGTCGAAGAAAAAGGAGTTTTTTATGAAAAACGTAAAAAATATAACATTTGCTATTTTAATGTCTATAGGCGCCCTTCTTTTAAGTGCCTTATTATTTATACTGGGGATTATTCTAGCTAACAATATAGATATAGAAAAAATCTATATTATCACTTCAATAGTTAATATCTTATTTCTTGTATTTATTATTACTAACTCAATTAGATCTAAACATTATGAAAAAGAAATAAGAAATATGAAAGGACAAGAATTAGAATCATCAATTTTAGGAGCAAAAGAAGAAGCTTTAAAAAATATTGATGAAAATTATCATAAAATAATTAATAGTTATAAAATTGCATTTATCGAATCGATTATCTTCTATATTTTTTTAGCGGCTATCCTCTTTCTAAATGGGTTGTCTGTTAACGTATATAAGTCTGAAGATATGGATTTCTTTGGTGTTATATATTTTGTAACAATGATATTTATTCTAGGAGCATCGTATTCTATCATTCTACAATTACTTCTAAATATGAAGAAATCATCTAAAAAGAAAAATGAAAATAAATATCCTTTAACTTATGGTTTTATTAAAAGTATTTTTGCTGAAGAAGGAATAGAAAAAGAAATAGAAGTAAACTTAATCGATGATGTAAATGTTGGAATTAATGAAGAAAAAGATAAAATTGTCATCTCAATAGGAACATTCATATTAAAGTTCTTCACTAAAGAAGAGATTAAAGCAATCATCTATCATGAAATCGCCCATTATAAGCATGAAGACACAAAATTAACTAATCAAAAAAATAGATACATCAATTTATTAAATTCTTTATTGCCTGGCAACATGTACACATTAGTTTGCCCTAGATTGACCTTAATTTCCATGGAAAACACCATTCTAGAGCAAATCATTACAATCGCCTACGAAACTAAAGCTGACGATGAACTATTAGAAAGAGGAGTTGGTGATGCCTACGCTTCCAGCGCAGTGAAACTATTTGGATTATCATATGCCTATAGAATGCCAAGATACGATATAGAATATGAAATCGCCAAAGAGCATAAATGGACCGACAAAATAATTGATCAATACTTTAATGGATATCTAGAGCAATATAATAAGCATAAAGACTTTTATTTGTTTTCCAGTGAAAACCACTTAGAAGAAAGAATCCCTACCCATCCAAACGTCAAGCAAAGAGTTCAAAAGTTTAAAACCAAAGAAGTTAATCCAGATATTATTGTTTCTAATGAATTTAATTCTGACATCAAAGAGTTATATAACAAAGTAAATGAAACTCAATTAAAAAATGAAAAAGTAGAGGCGTTTAATAGTTTTATCAAATCTTATGATGATTACACAAGAAGAAAAGAAGAAGCCATTAAAAAGAACTATGAGATTCCTAGTGACGAACTTCAATCGATTATGGATGAAGCTTATAGTTATGGAGATACAGAATTTAGTAAAGAATGCGCATATAAAGTATTAGATAATTATAAAGACAATTCCCGGGCTAATATAATATTAGGTATAATTCTAGCTTTTTACGATTTTGATGATAAATGCATCCCTCATTTACAATCGGTCATAAAAGATAAAAATAGTCAATTTGTAACTACCGCCTTTGATACTTTGGGTGAATTTGCCACAATATCAGGAAAAGAAGAACTTAGAGATGAATTAAGAACTCAAGTTGCAAGTACATATGATAACGATAAGAATTTAAATTTTGTCTTTAATTTAAATATCAATGACAAATTAGAGCCATTTACTAACCAAGAAGTAATAAATAACATTATTGAAATAGCAAAAGAAGAAAGTGAAATTGAAGAAATAAGTATAGGCACTAAAAGGAAGGATGATTCTTATTGTCATCACGTATTACTATTTATTAAACATAGAAAAGTAAAAAACGAAGAATCCTTAAACAAGGCAAGAGAAAAAATCTGGGCATATCTAGATTTACAAGAAGCTCAATATAATCTAATTGTCATTCCTTGTGGAAACCTTAGCCCTACACACAAGTTTAGAAGAAAACCTCTTAGAGTATATAAAAGATAATAAAATGCTGTAATTTCCTGAATGTATTAGGAGATTACAGCATTTATAATAAACTATTAATATTAATACTCTACTATAGTTTTGATACTTCTAAAGTATAAGATTTCTCTGGGTTTAAATAGATATTATCTTTTATTATTTCAAAGTGTAAGCATGAGCCTAATCCAGAAGTATATAACGATTCACCTGAAGTAGCAATCTTATCTCCTTGCTTAACTTCATCACCTTCGTTGACAAGCATCGAACCTAAAGAAGCATAGATAGTTTCAAGTCCTGATTCATGCTTAATGATAAGCATATTACCATAGATTGAATCGGTGACTTTTTCACTTACTACTCCTGAAGTAGCGCTGACGACATCGAAGACTTTCCCATTATAAGAATAATCTACTCCAACGCTTTTCATATAAGTTGATGTTTTGTTTGGAACAGGAACGATCGCTTTTACTCTAATAGATGAGTCATCGCTTAAATCGTAGAAATATCTTACGCAAGTAGCGTTAACAGTAAATGGTTTTGCTAATGTTTCTACTTTAACATCGACTTCGCTATTGATATCTCCACTTGATGTATTGACTTCTACATCTGATCCAAGTGAACTAGTCACATTGCCAACGTCGCTAGGATCGATTCTATTTGATACTTTATTACCGACAAATAAAGCTCCACCTACAATTAATGCGGAAGTAAATACAAGGGCTAATCCTGCTTTAGCTTCAACTGGCCAAGAAGAAATTTTATCTTTTTTCATTATTTTTCACCTCAATTATAATCTTTCGCATTTTTCTTTTTTTTATACAAAAAACTATAAAATTAGTAAAAAACTATGGTTTCCCATAGCTCTTAATTTATCTTTCAATCTTATTTACTCTATTTAAATGCCTTCCGCCTTCAAACTTTGTTTCCAAGAAATTCTTTACCCATTCTTTAATTTTTTCTAAAGGAAAGAACTTTGCTCCAAAAGCGACCATATTGCAATCGTTATGTTGCCTAATTAGTTTACTAACTTCATCATTATAAACTAGTCCACATCTAACCCCTTTAAGTTTATTAGCGACGATTGAAACGCCTTCTCCAGAAGTACAGATGACAATCCCTCGATCTACCTTACCTAAAGAAACAAGTTCAGCAGCTTTGTAACTAAAATCTGGATAATCGCAAGAATCTAAAGAATAAGTTCCACAATCGATTACTTCGTGACCTAATTCTTCTAGATATTTAATTATTTCTTGTTTATAAAGATATCCACCATGATCTGATCCAATTGAAATTTTCATATTATCTTTCCCACACTTTCTTTATTTTTTCAAAAGGTATACTACCTTGTCTAACTAAAGTTAATTCTTCATCGCATATCACTATCGTTGAAGGGATGGAGGAAGAAGTTTCTCCTTTAACAATATAAGGGACTTTTCCATTAAAAACCTTATATGCTTCATCAAAATTAGTTGAAGCTGGGTAAGAAGAAATATTCGCGCTGGTGACAAGAAGTGGTTCACCTACTTTTTCAATCAAGAGGCAGACTTCTTTGTTTCCACTGATCCTAATTCCTATATATTTAGAATTAAGTGTAACCCATGGAAATAAGTTTTCTTTAGGCTTAACTAGAATTGTGATCTCTCCAGGCATAAATTCTTCTATCACCTTTTTTGTTTTACAAGAGATATATGAATACTTTTCTATATCGTCCTTTTTACTAAGCATCAAGGTAAAAGGTTTATCTGGTCTTCTATTTTTTACTTCAACAAGAGCATTAAATGCTTTTTCACGAGAAAAGATAACTCCTAAGCCATAGACAGTTTCTGTAGGAAAACAAGCTACTTCCCCTTTTTTTAATGAATTTATAAGTTCTAAAGAATTAAAATCAACTACCTTAGTTTCCATAATTTCTCCCACAAGATAATTATAGTATCTATTGATTTTTCTATCTACTTAAAAATATCAAAGATATAAATCTTTTCTCTTATTACCTCGCTATCACAAGCGTTATAACGAAGTTTCCCTTCGATTAGACTTCCTTTACCTTCGCCAATAGTTAAAAGAAGAATTCCATTTTTATAAGAAGGAAAACATTTGTCATCGAATTTAAAAAGGCTGATGTTTGTTTTTAAGGCTTCATCTAAATACTCTTCTTTTATAGTAAAAGCGATATCTTCATATTTATCGATTAGTTTCTCTTTGTAATAATAGATGTCAATACAATCTTTTGTTGCAAAAGAATTACCCTTTATTTGATATAAATATTTAAAAGTCGACGCCTTTTCACTAACGCTAGAAAAAAATAAAATACCTGTAGAAATAAGCGAAATTAATACTTTGCTATTCATAAAAAACCT
>CAMEOO010000020.1 GCA_945929875.1 uncultured Caryophanales bacterium | reverse complement strand
ATTAATGTATTTGTTTTAATCTTTATTTGCTTAAGCTTTTTATTATTTATTTCTGGAAGAATAATTTTATATATTAAAAAAGAAAAAATAAAAAATAATTAGAAAAAAGCCAAATAATAGCGAATATATTTATTGAAGGTGATAAATTAAATATCATTTTTATTTTATTATTTTTCATACTTTGAGGAATACTTAATTGACAAAAACATACACTATTTATAAAATAGTATATGAAAAAGTCAATGGTGATCAATATGAATGATATGGAAAGAATTATTAAAATTGCAGAAACTAACAATAAGATAGTAACCTCAAAGATGATGGATATGGAAGGCATTTCTAGAGAAATGTTGTCCTATTTAGTAAGAAATGAATTATTAATAAAATACGATATTGGTGTTTATATGTTACCAGATGGTATTGAGGATGAATATTTTAGTAAACAATACCGATTTAAAAAAGGTGTCTATTCTTACTTAAGCGCACTTTACCTTTTAGGATATTCTGATGTGATTCCTTTGAAACTTCACATGACATTTCCTCTTCCATATTGCATCAAAAGTGCAAAAGAGTCAGAAATAGTTTGCTATAGAGAGAAAGAAGAAAAGTATAAATTAGGAATAATTAAGGTAAAAGATTTTTTAGGAAACGAAGTAGTTTGCTATTCAATTGAAAAAACTCTATGTGACATTGTCAAAAAAAAGTCCTCAATAGATATTAGAATAATTGCTGATGCATTTAAAAAATATGCAAAGGATAAACATAAAAATTTACCCTTGTTATATCGATATGCTAAAGAATTAAAAGTTGTAGAAGATATTAGAAGATATATGGAGGTTTTGCTGTGAAAAATGGTATGCAACTAAAGGCTATTATTAAGAATTATGCTAGAGAGAATAATATTAGTCCTCAAATTGCTTTACAGTATTATATGCTTGAAAAAATATTAGAAAGAATATCGTTTTCAAAATATCGTGATTATTTTATTTTTAAAGGAGGATTTCTAATAGCCGCAATGGTTGGTGTGTCATATAGATCAACTATGGATATGGATGCGACTATTAAAAATTTTCCACTAAATGAAGACAGCATTGAAAAAATATTTAAAGAATTATGTATTTTAAATAATGACGAGATAAATTTTACTTTTTTGAATGTTGAAAATATTCGAGAAAACGATACATATAAAGGCTATAGAGTTCATTTAAAAGGCATTTTCTCTCCTTTAGCGGTAGATTTAAAAATTGACATAACAACAGGGGATAGTATTACTCCTTCTCCTATAGATTTTCAATATAGAAAAATGCTAGAAAACAAATATATAAATATAAAATCTTATAATTTGGAAACGATAATTGCAGAAAAAATCGAAACGATAATTACCCGTGGAGTAACTACTACAAGAATTAGAGATTTTTACGATGTATTTATTCTTTCTTCTATATACTCTAATAATATTAATTTTGAAATATTGAAGGATGCTATTGAAAACACTTGTAAAAACCGATCTAGCAATATTAATGGATATGAACTAGTTTGTAGAGATATTAGAAATGATACAACATTAAGAAATTACTGGATAAATTATCAAAAAAGTTACGAATATGCTCAAGGAATTGATTTTGATGAATGTATTGAAAAAATAATATATATTTGTAATGAAATTAATAAATTATAATTTATTATGAAATATGCTTTTTCCTATACTCTACTGGAGTTAATCCAGTTAACTCTTTAAAAGTTCTATTGAAATGGCTTTGAGAGGAAAAACCAAGATACAAGCTAATTGAAGAGGTACTTTTATTAGAGTATTTCAATAATCCTTTAGACTCATTAATTTTGATACTTAATACATATTCGCTGACTATCTTCCCAATCTCTTTTTTTAATTTGTCAAAAAGTACGCTTTTACTAATGTATAAAGAAGCGCAAATGTCTTCTACTTTTATTGCATCAGAAATGTGAGAGTATATATATTTATTCAAATTAATAAGGAAACTTGAAGCATCTTTGTTGCCTTTAATTTTTGCTACTCTTTCAGTAAAATCAAGTACCATATTCATTTGAAGAATAGCTATTTCCTCTCCACTTTGAAGAAGCTCCATTTTTTTAATATATAAATCGCTTAAAGATAACGCTTCATTTACATCAAGCATTCCTTTTATCGCTGATCTACTAACTAAGGTTACACTAGCAATAAAAGTATTTTTGATTTGCCTTAATGAATCACTAGACATGACTCCTGATCTTACTGCGGGAGCTTTTTTAATCCATTCTTTAAGATCTTAAACGATGTAACGTGTGCATTTTTTGCGCGCGTACTTTTTTCTTCCAATTCTCCCTTTTTTTATATGTTAGCGATATGCCTTGATATTACTGATCTATCTCCTTGAAATAGAATTGACATATCATCTTTTGAAACCCAAATAGTATCTTCATTAGGTGATACATTAACATCTATTTCGATATTATTTTCTTTGAATTTTACAATTTGATAATTTGACATAAATATCTTCCTCTTCTTTATTGTAAATAGAGCATTCAACAGCAAAAAAATCCACATAATCAACATAAAAAGTGTAGTCCATTTTTGAGTCAACTCTTGGGACTACACTCATTTAATAATATTTTTTTATCCCTAACGGGTTTAATATTTATACCAAAGTTTTATTATTTTAGAAGTTTAATTGATTATAAATAGTTGCGCCTTCACTTGTTTCTACAGAAACGATGCAACCACGATAATAATTTTTACCATTCCAGTTACAAACTGCAACGTTATAAGTTAACACTTGACCATCGTAATCTTTTAAGAAATTATATTGTGAAGAACTGCTAGTATATAAACCTAATGAAACTTGTTCATTATTTGGATCCACTAAAACTACAGTGGTGTAATTTCCCTTGTCGATAAAGCTAATTTTAGCTTGAACTTTGAACACTTCGGTAGTGTGATCTTCTAATGGATCTAAATTATATAATGAAGTGATTGTTTCTCCTAGTTTATAAACTGAAGTAGGAATTTTATTTTCACCATAAGCATTTACTAATACTTCTGCACTGTCAAGAGCAATTTGACCAACGCATTTATCGGTAGGTTTGATGTGTTTTTTAGTTCCTTTAACTGATACTAAATCTCCTGGTTTAACTGTTTTATCGGTTTCTTTATCTTTAGTTCTAACTGCGATTACACCAGTTTCATCGATAATGTAGAATCCGCTTTGATTGACTAATGAAGAAAGGACGATACCTTTTACAGTAATTTCAGTTCCATCTGTAACGGAAATAGCTTCTTGAATGCTCATGCCTTCAACTTTTTGCTCAGGAAGTACGCTAATGGTAATTTTATGGGTTACGTAACTAGATTTATAAGTAGCTTTTATTGTTACTTCAACATCAGTTTTAACACTAACTTCCTTCGTGTGCATTGTAACAACACCTTCTTCAACGACAAACTCTAAAGCATTGGTATTACTTGAAGTGAAACTTAGTTCAACCTTATCAATACCTAATAATTCAGAAGAGACGCTAGAGATAAGTTTTAAAGCTGGGTCATTACTATATTCTGTTTCAAATTGATCTTTTCCAAAGAATCTTAATGCATAGTCGCACGCATAAGCTAAATCAAATTGATAATTCTCATCGATTACTTCAATTGGTACAAATCGATATACGCAACTTGCAGCGCTTGCTTTAGCGTTATGAGCGGCAAAGTAGACAGTGCAGATTTTACCATCAAATTCATCAAGCCAACTATAGTCGTTTCCATTTGCTTGAGAATAAGCGTATGTTCCAGTTTTTCCATCTAGATCATCGATGTAGTAATTAGTAAATCCGGAACCCTCTGCTTTCTTAATTAAAGCGGTAGTTTTAAAGATTTTGGTAGTTATATCACTTTCAAAAGGAGTTTCCATTATACTTTTTACATAGACTTCTTCAACCCAAGACTTATCCCAAGAAGATACTTGTTTATCGTTTTCAAGTAAGACAGGATTAGCTATTTGATTAGCGCCTTTATAGTTAAATTTTTCAGCATTTGCTTGTTCTTTTTCTAAAACATAGTAATCTTTTTCACCAGCGATAGTAATGGTATTTCCTACCTTAACCTGGCCAGCGATATCTCTTCCATAGACATAAATAGAAGAAGTATTATCAACTAGATATAGACCATTTGGAATTAATCCATTTGCGTAGGTGATAGATGCAACTACACCAGTAAGTTTTACTTTCGCGCCTTCTTCTTTATTTCTTGCTTCTAATACACTGACTTTTTGATAGTCGTTAATATCAATATCTGGTGTATTGTGAACAAATTCCATGATGTAACCTTGTCCCATTTCAGGAGAATCTTTAAAGGTTTTCAACTTACCATAAAGAACTACTTCATCTCCTGCTACTGGTTTATCCTCTAATTCTGGATAGCGTAAACTTCCATCAGAAGAGTAAGTTCCATAGACAGATAACTCATTAGTTCCATCAGTGATGATCATTTTACCATAAGTAGGGTTAGAAACTGTTTTGATAGTTCCTCTTACATAGTAGCTTTCACTAGTTCCATCTTCACCAGCTTCTTTAGCTAATTGGATAGCTCTTTCAATAGAAATGCACTCGTAATTTTCAGATGAACTAGAACTCTCTGAAGTAGTAGATTCGTTTGAATCTAATGAACTAGACGCTTCTAAACTTGAAGAAGCACTAGGCGTGTTGTGATTAGTTCCACAACTAAACAATGATGCGGTGAAAATAGTTACCGCGAAAACTTTTAAAATTTTCTTTTTCATTTTAATTCCTCCAAATAATAGAATATATCGTTATAAAATATTTTTACAACGATTTTCTTTAGTTTTTATTAAATAAAATTTTATCGAAAACGGTTTTTAAATATTATTTATTTAAAAGAAAAAATATTGACTTTAAATAATTACATATACTAGAATTAACTTAGTTTTGGAGAGAGATTATGGAAAAAGTTTTTGTTACTAAAGTAGATAATTCTAGAATGTCAAAACCCATTTCTTTTCTCATCTTTAAACTTTTTAGTGGTATTTTAGGCTAATTTAACCAATTAGCCTTTTTTTAGGAGGAAAACTATGCTAACTATCTGCAAACACCCATTAATTGAAGTAAAACTATCAATTATGAGAGATGAAAAAACAAAGAGTAAAGAATTTAGAGAATCTTTAGATGAAATTGCTTCTTTAATGTGCTATGAAATCTTTAAAGATTTAAAAGTGGTAACTAGTGAAGAAACATACAAGGTTCCAACAGGAGTAACTCTACATAAGAGAAAACTCGAAAGTAAAATTGTTCTAGTTCCAATCTTACGCGCAGGAATTGGTATGGTTGATGGAGTAAGAAACATGATTCCAACGGCTAGAATTGGTCACATTGGAATGTATCGAGATGAAGAAACTCTAGAACCTCACGAATATTATTTTAAATTACCAGAAGTAGAGAATCCTTTAATTGTAATTTGTGATCCAATGCTTGCTACTGGTGGTTCAGCAATCGCCGCCATCGATGCTGTTAAAAAAAGAGGTTATACTAATATTAGATTGATGTGTCTAGTCGGGGCTCCAGAAGGAGTTAAAGCAGTTGAAGAAGCTTGCCCAGAAGTTCCAATCTATCTAGCAACTCTAGATGAAAAATTAAATGATAAAGGATACATCTTACCAGGATTAGGCGATGCGGGAGATCGAATCTTTGGCACAAAATAGGAGAGAGTATGGCAAAGTATATATTTGTAACAGGAGGAGTAGTTTCAGGACTTGGTAAAGGAATTACCGCCGCTTGTTTAGGAAGATTATTAAAAAGTCGAGGGTTAAAAGTATTCGTACAAAAATTTGACCCATATATCAATGTTGATCCAGGAACGATGTCACCTTATCAACATGGAGAGGTTTTCGTTACTAGCGATGGAGGAGAAACCGACTTAGATTTAGGCCACTATGAAAGATTTATCGATACTGAACTATCTAAAATTTCTTCTGTCACTACTGGTAAAATTTACGATGCAGTCTTAAAAAGGGAACGAAGAGGCGATTATTTAGGTGAAACCGTACAAGTAATTCCTCACATCACAAATGAAATTCAAAGAAGAATCTTAAATGCCAGTGAAATCTCTAAAGCTGATATTATCATCACCGAAATTGGAGGTACAGTTGGCGATATTGAATCTTTACCTTTTATTGAAACTTTAAGGCAACTTAGAAATAAACTTGGAAAAGAAAATACCTGTTTTGTTCATACGACTTTAGTGCCTTATTTAAAAGCGTCTAACGAGTTTAAATCTAAACCAACTCAACATAGCGTCAAGGAGTTAAGAAGTCTTGGAATTCAACCTGACTTTATCGTTTTAAGAAGCGAGAAAGAAATTGAAAATTCAATTAGAGAAAAGATTTCACTTTTCTGCGACGTTGACAAAGAACACGTTATCACTTGCCCTGATGTAAGTAATATTTATGAATTACCTTTACTTCTTGAAGGTCAAAATTTTGATAAACTAGTATGTGATCAACTACATATAGAAAATACTACATTAGATTTATCTGAATGGAAGTTATTAGTCGATCGAATCAATCATCTAGAAGGAAAAGTAAAAATTGCTCTTGTGGGAAAATATGTTTCAAATCACGACGCTTACATTTCGGTAAGTGAAGCTTTAAAACATGCAGGATATGCATTTAAGAAAAATGTTGAAGTGATTTATGTTAATTCAAGTGACATCACTAATAGTAATGTAAAAGAGATATTAGGTGAAGTTGATGGGATCATCATTCCGGGAGGATTTGGTGATCGAGGAATTGAAGGAATGATAAAAGCGAGCCAATTTGCTAGAGAGAATAATATTCCTTATTTAGGCTTATGCTTAGGAATGCAAGTATCCGCGATTGAATTTGCTAGAAACATCTTAGGATTAAAGGATGCTAATTCAACAGAATTTTCTTCTGAAACTACAAACCCAATAATTTCAGTCATGGAAGAACAAAAGACTATCAGTGAAAAAGGTGGAACGATGAGGCTTGGAAATTATCCTTGTAAAATCTTTAAAGGAACTAAAGCTTACTCTTTATTTAAAGAAGAATTAGTCTTAGAAAGACATCGTCACCGATATGAATTTAATAATTTATATAAAGACAGATTTATTGAAAAAGGAATGGTTTTTTCTGGAATTAATGAAGAATTAAATCTAGTTGAAATGATAGAACTTCCTAGACATAAGTTCTATCTAGCCACTCAATCTCATCCAGAATTTAAATCTCGACCTAATCACCCTCATCCTTTATTTTTAGGGTTTATCGAGGCGTCTATAAATAAGTAGGAGGAAAGTATATGCCACGTTTAGTAATTGAAGGAAGTCAATGGGGAGATGAAGGAAAAGGTAAAATCACCGATTTCCTTGCTCAAAGCGCTGATGTAGTCGTTAGATTTCAAGGGGGAAATAATGCTGGTCACACCATTAGTTTCAACCATGAAAAATACGCTTTACGACTTGTTCCTTCTGGAATTTTTAATCCAAATATCAAAAATGTATTAGCAAATGGAGTGGTAATTAATCCAAAAGCTTTAATTGAAGAATTAGATGAACTTGAAAAAAGAGGAATCAAAGATTATCAATTATTCATCTCAAATAGAGCTCAAATTTTAATGCCTTATCATATCGATTTAGATGCGGCTAATGAAACTCTACTTGGAAAAGCTAGTATTGGAACCACTAAAAAGGGAATTGGACCTTGCTATGAAGATAAAGCTAGTAGAAATGGCTTAAGGATGGGAGATTTATTAAATGTTGATTATTTAAAAGAAAGATTAGAAACTATTCTTCCTATTAAAAATCACCAGTTAAAAAGTTTTTCATTAAAAGAATATTCATATGAAGAAATTTATTCTTTACTTTTAAGTTATAAAGAAAGATTAGAAAAGCATATCGTAGATACTTCAATTTTAATTAACGAAGAGATTGAAAAGGGTAAGAAAGTTCTATTTGAAGGAGCACAAGGTTCAATGCTTTGCTTAGACCATGGAACCTATCCTTACGTTACTTCTTCTTCGCCACTTGCTTGTTCAGTTCCTTTAAATTGTGGAATTGCGCCACGTTACATCGATAACGTACTAGGTATTTGTAAAGCTTATACCACAAGAGTTGGCGAAGGTCCTTTTGCTACTGAATTATTTGATGAAACGGCTAATTATATTAGAGAAAAAGGTCATGAATATGGAACAAACACTAAAAGACCTAGAAGAATTGGCTGGCTTGATTTAGTAGTAATCAATCATGCAAAGAGAGTCAGTGGAATCACAAATATCTCTTTGATGCTTTTAGATGTCCTAGGGGGTCTTGATAAAGTAAAAATTTGTACAAAATATCTTTTAAATGGAAAAGAAATTGACTACATCCCTTCAAATCTATTAGATTATGAACATTGCACACCAGTATATGAGGAATTAGAAGGTTGGAAAGAAGATATTTCAACTTGTCAAAGCTTTGAAGAATTACCTTTAAATTGCCAAAAATATATTAAAAAGATTGAAGAAGTGACTAAACTTCCAGTTTCTATTATTTCAGTTGGACCAGATCGAAATCAAACGATCATTAAAAAGGATGTGTGGATTAATGATTGATCGTTACATATCTCAAGAAATGAAAGAACTTTTTACTGATGAAAGTCGTTTTAATAGCTATTTAAAAATTGAAATAGAAGCTACTCACGCTTTTGTAAAATTAGGAATAGTTCCAGAAGTAGATTATTTAAAGATTAAAGAAAAGGCTAAAGTTGACGTTAAAAGAATTAAAGAAATAGAAGAAGTAACTAAGCATGATGTAGTAGCTTTTACTCGCCAAATCTCTGAAACTTTAGGCGAAGAGAAAAAATGGGTTCACTATGAATTAACTTCTACTGATGTGGTCGATTCAGCAATGTCACTTCTTTATAAAAAAGCAAATAAAATTATTTTAAGTTCACTATATAAACTTCAAAATTCAATTAAAGAAAAGGCATATTTATATAAAGATACTCCTTGTATTGGTAGAACTCATGGAATGCATGCAGACATCACTTCTTTTGGCTTAAAGTGGGCACTTTACTATGATGAATTAAATCGTCAAATCGAAAGATTTAAGTATGCAAGAAAAGAAATAGAAGTCTGTAAGATTTCTGGTGCGGTGGGGAATTTCGCTAATGTCGATCCTTTCGTACAAGATTTTGTTAGTCAAGAATTAGGTTTAACCAGCGCGAATATTTCCACGCAAGTTCTTCAAAGAGACCGCCATAGTTTCTATGGATCAGTTATTTGTAACATCGGATCAACTTTAGAAAAGATCGCTACGGAAATTAGAAATCTTCAACGTTTTGAAATTCACGAAGTCGAAGAATATTTCTCTAAAGATCAAAAAGGATCTTCAGCTATGCCACATAAAAGAAATCCAATTTCTTCAGAAAATATCGTTGGATGTTCTAGACTTTTAAGAGGATACTTAATTCCTCTTCTTGAAGATAATGCTTTATATCATGAAAGAGATATTTCCCATTCTTCAGTAGAAAGAGTGGCACTAATCGATATGATTGAACTAGTTGATTACATGATTAAAAGAATGACTAGAGTTATTGAAAACCTAATCGTATATGAAGATAAAATGAAAGAAAATATTCTTTTAAGCAATAATGCAATCTTTGCTCAAAGAGTGCTAAATACTTTAATAGAAAAAGGAAAATCGAGAGAAGAAGCTTACGATTTAGTGCAACCTTTAGGAATGAAGGCCTTAAATGAAAATCTTGATTTTAAAGATTTAGTTAAGAATAATGAAGTGATTTCTTCACTAATTGAAGAAAAAGAATTAAATAGTTTATTTGACTATGAATATTATTTAAAAAATGTCGATACTATCTATAAGAGAGTAGGATTATAGAAAGAAAAAAACTTGTTGACATATAAAATATCGTTTGATAAAATTCTACTAGGTTAAGGAGAAAAGTCATGTTAGGTTTTGAAACTAATCAATCTAATAGTAAAAAAATAGAGATAATATTCTCTTTAGAAATCTCACTTTTAGCTCCTTTATCTCAATATTTAATTTTTTAGAGTTAACAATCTTGGTTAACTCTTTTTTTTAGAAAAAAAGGAAAGGGAAGAATATGAATAAAGAAAAAAATCTAGTCCTTGACGTTGAAGAAAATCCTAAGAAGATATCTCAGTGGATTTTATTTTCACTTCAACACATCTTGGCAATGCTTGTCGCTTGTATCACCGTACCTCTATTAACTGGCTTACCTATTGCAGCGACCATCATTTCAGCGGGTATTGGAACTATCTGCTACATATTTATCACTAAATTAAAATCACCAGTGTTCTTAAGCTCTTCATTTGCTTATTTAGCTCCGATGAGTTCGGCTCTAGCCATTGGACTTATTGGACAAGCCACAGGGATGAACTATCTAGCTTTAATCATTGGTATGGTTTTAGTTGGCCTAGTTTACGTCATCGTAAGTATCGTAATTAAATTTGTGGGAACTAATTGGTTAAACAAAATTCTTCCACCGGTAATCGTCGGCCCTGTCATTATGGTAATCGGCCTAAGTTTAGCGGGTTCGGCTGTTAGCAATCTAACTAGAGCTTCTAGTAGCGGTGAGCCATACAATTTAATAGCTTTACTATGCGGATTAATCGCATTATTTGTCACAGCGATTTCTTCTTTTTATGGAAAAGGAAAGATGGCGAGTTTAATTCCATTTGTAATTGGTATGGGAAGTGGTTATATCGCTGCAGTATTATTTAGCGTTTTTGGCTATGTAATTGGAAAAAATGAATATTTTAATATTGTTAATTTCACTCCATTAATTGAATTGTTTGGAGATAATTTCTCATTTGCAAGTATTATTAACTATAGAATTTTCGTTCCAAATGATCCTGAATCATTCATCTTTTTAAGATTTGAAGAAATTTCCAAATTCGATTGGATTTCCATCACTGAAATCATCGCTTTATTTGTCCCAGTATCTCTTGTTACCATTTGCGAACATATCGGCGATCATAAAAACTTAGGGAATATCATCGGAAGAGATTTATTAAATGATGAACCAGGAATGAGTAGAACCTTATTAGGTGATGGAATTGCCACAGCCGTTTCTGGAGCTCTTTGTGGCGCGGCTAATACGACTTATGGAGAAAATGTTGCAGTTATTGGAACTACAAGAATTGCTTCAGTAAAGGTCGTTCTTCTTGCAGCTGTACTATCAATTGCAATTGGCTTTGTTACTCCATTTACCGCACTTCTTGAAACTATTCCTTCTTGCGTAACTGGAGGAGTAAGCTTAGTATTATATGGATTTATCGCTTCAAGTGGAGTTAAGATGTTAATTCAAGAAAAAATTGATTTTTCAAACACTAAAAACATCTTTATCACATCTGCAATTTTAGTTGTAGGAATCGGTGGCCTATCTTTAAAATTTGGAAATCCAAATAGCCCTGTGATCACAATTACTTCAATTGCAGTCGCAATGATTATCGGAATCTTATTAAATTTTGTATTAAGAGATAAAAAAAGTAAAAAAGAAATAGAAGAATAAATTATTACTAAAAAAATATTGGCCTTTTAAAGAGGCCTTTCTTTTATTAGTTATTGACCTAGAAATTTAATAATACTAAAATATGTTAGAAAAAAGGAGATTAATATGATCGAATATAGATATGATACTCAATTATTAATTGAAGGAAAAGATTTAGATGAAGATAAGATAAATGATTATTTTAATAAGAATTTTAAAGGTGATTGCCTTCTAGCTGTTGGAGATAAAGAACTAATCAAAATTCATTATCACACAAATGAACCTTGGAAAGTCTTAGAGTATTGCTCAACTCTAGGAGAAATCTTTGATATCGTCGTGGAAGATATGGATCGTCAATCAAGAGGATTAAAAGGCTAAAAAATGGAAAAAACTAATGTAATGCGCATTTTATCTTCAAGAAAGATAGTTTATGAAGCATTTGACTATTCTTCTACTGGATTAACTAACGCTTTAGAAATTGCTCATTATTTAAAAGTAGACCCAAGGCAAGTATTTAAAACTTTAGTTACTCGTTCTAATAGTTCTTTTTATGTTTTCGTTGTTCCTTCTTGCACGGAACTAGACTTAAAAAAAGCTAGTAAGGTAGTAAATGAAAAGTCTATTGAAATGCTACCAAGTAAAGATTTATTAAAAATCACCGGTTACATTCATGGAGGATGCTCTCCAATTGGAATGAGAAAATTTTTTAAGACTTATTTTGATAAATCATGTTTAAATTTTGACTCAATCTACTTCTCTGCAGGTAAAGTGGGTTTAAATGTTAAAGTAAAAGTCGAAGATATCTCTAAAGTTATTCATATTGGTTTTAGCGATTTAGTGAAAGAAGAAATTAGGTAGTTTTATCTAATTTTTTTATTTGGTATCACAAAAATTACTTTATTCATATATTAAATTAGGTGATGGGTGTGAAACGTCTAATAAATGCTTTAGTTACTCCTTTTGACGATAATAATTTTATCGACTATCTAGAATTAGATAGCCTAATTTCTCTTTGTGAAGAAAACTGTAATGAAGCAATTGTAGTATGTTCTACTACAGGAGAAGGAACATTAATGAGTAGAGAAGAGAAGGTCGAATGCTTTAAATACGTAATGAATAAAACTAAATTACCATGCATCTATCCAATTAATCAAATGTCACTTTTAGAAGCTAAAAAAGAAATCGACCAAGTGAAAGATTTAGATTTTGATACGTTTTTAATCGTCACTCCATTTTATGTTAAACCTACTCAAGATGGATTATTTGTTTATTTTAAAGAATTAGCAAAATATGTCTATCCAAAAAAGATTATCATCTATAATGTAAGTTCAAGAACTGGAGTAAATATTTCTTACTTTACCTTAAGAAAATTGATAAAAAGCTCTAAAAATATTATTGGAATAAAAGAATGTTCTTCGGATTTTAATTTGATTAAATTATTAAAAACCAATTTTCCATCTTTTAATGTTTATTTAGGAGAAGATAGCTATTTTTACAAAGGGCTTGAAAATAATGTCGATGGATTTATCTCGGTGATTTCTCTTTACTATGGAAAACTAATGAAAGAAATTATTGAAGATTACAAAATCGGTTTTGTCAATCAAATTAACGTCAGTTATCTTTCTTTAGTGTGCGAGATTATCTTCTCTTATCCTAATCCGATAGGAATGAAGCATTTACTAAAACTAAAAGGCTATCATTCAATGAATTTACGCTTACCTTTACTTCCACTTAATAATCAAGCACAATCATTTGATTTATTATAAAATTAAGACAAATTAGCTTGTTTTTATCATATTTCTTAAGTTTTATTTGAAATTTTCTTTTATATGGATATAATAATCTTGTCTTTGATGAAAAAGAATATAAATATTCTTCTTAAGAGAGAGTTTGGTTGGTGAAAAAACTTGAGGTATTTATTGGGCTACTTTCTAGACATTGGGTAATTCCAACGTTTACTGCGTTAAAGTAATAATTAAGAGCAATTAGAGTTTAATTGAATCAGGATGGTACCGCGAGAAATCGTTCCTGTTATATCTAGGTACTTTTTTTTTGGAAATTTGGAGGTTAGTTTATGAAGAAAATGACATCGACAGAAATTAGAGATACATGGCTTAAGTTTTTTGAATCAAAAGGTCATTACATTGAACCAAGCGCATCTTTAATTCCACATAATGATCCTACTTTACTTTGGATCAATGCAGGAGTTGCTGCTTTAAAGAAATATTTTGATGGAAGTGAAATTGCCACGCATACAAGAATCACGAATGCTCAAAAAGCAATTAGAACTAACGATATTGAAAATGTCGGTAAGACCGCTAGACACCATACATTTTTTGAAATGCTTGGCAACTTTTCTATCGGTGACTATTTTAGGAATGAAGTCATCCCATGGGCTTATGAATTATTGACCAGTGAAAAATATTTTGGTTTTGATAAAGAAAGGTTATATATTACAGTTCATCCTGATGATAAGGATAGTCAAAAACTATGGATAAAATGTGGAATTAGTGAAGATCATCTTATTCCTCTAGAAGGTAATTTCTGGGAAATTGGTGAAGGACCATGTGGACCAGATACAGAAATATTCTTTGATCGAGGAGAAAAATATGATCCAAATCATTTAGGAATCAAATTATTAAAAGAAGATATTGAAAACGATCGTTACATTGAAATTTGGAATATCGTCTTTTCTCAATATAACGCTGAAGTAGGAGTAGATAGAAAAGATTATAAAGAACTTCCTTCTAAAAATATCGATACAGGCGCGGGACTTGAAAGGCTTTGTTGCGTCATTCAAGATACAGAAACTAACTTTGAAACCGACTTATTCTACCCATACATTCAACAAGTAGAAAAGATTGCTAAAGTTCCTTATGAAGGTGATAACAAGATGGCTTATCGCGTAATTGCTGACCATATTAGAACTTGCACATTCGCTTTAAGTGATGGAGCGATGTTTTCTAATGAAGGAAGAGGCTACGTCTTAAGAAGAATTCTTCGTAGAGCAGTAAGATACGCTAAAAAGATTGGAATTGAAAAACCATTCTTATTTGATCTTGTCCCTACAGTTTGTGAAGTCATGAAAGGATATTATCCTTACCTTTATGAAAAGAAAGACAAAGTCATGAAGATGATTAAAACTGAAGAAGAAAAGTTTGCTTCAACTTTAAATTCTGGTGAACAAATCTTAAGAAAGATGTTAGAAAACTCTTCTTCTTTAAGTGGACAAGATGCTTTTAAATTATATGATACTTATGGTTTTCCTATTGAATTAACTGAAGAGATTTGTAAAGAACAAGGAAAAGAAGTTGATTTAGAAGGATTTAAAAAAGAAATGGAAGTTCAAAAAGAAAGAGCGAGAAACGCTCGTGGCGATCTTCAATCATTTAATAAACAATCAAAGGACCTTCTTGAATTTACTGTTCCAAGTGAATTTGTCTACTTTGATACAAAACCAATTAAGGCAAAAGTAATAGGACTATTTAAAAATGGAGTGAAAGTAGATTGTATAGATGATGAAGGAGAAGTAGTTTTCGATAGAACTAACTTTTATGCGACAAGCGGAGGTCAAGTTTGTGACACTGGAATAATTGAAAATGAAAATTGTTCTTTAGAAGTAGTTGATGTTAATAAATCTACTCATAAGCAAAACATGCATTCAGTTAAAGTGCAATTTGGTAAAGTCTCCTTAGGTGATGAATTTACTCTAAAAATCGATGAAAAGAGAAGAAAGAAAATTATGAGAAATCATAGTTCAGCGCACTTGTTACAAAAAGCTTTGCAAGTAGTGCTTGGTAATCACGTCCATCAAGAAGGATCATATGTCTCCGATACGATGGTTAGATTTGACTTCTCCCATTATGAAAAGATGACTACTACTCAATTGATGCAAGTTGAAAAATTAGTAAATGAATACATTAATGAAGGCTTAGAAGTAGAAACAAAGATTCTTCCTTTAGATGAAGCAAAGAAATTAAATGCTATGGCATTATTTGATGAAAAATATGGAGATTTAGTTAGAGTTATCGATATGGGTGGAGTCAGTGTAGAATTTTGTGGTGGTACTCATGTTGGTAATACTCAAGAAATCGGTTCATTTGCAATATGCTATGAAGAATCCATTGCTTCTGGAGTAAGAAGAATTGAAGCTAGAACCGGACTAGATGCTTACGAATTATTAAAGCAAAAAGAAATTACTCTTGAAAATGTAAGGGAAGTTTTAAAAGCTGGTTCATTAAAGGAAACTCCTTTAAAATCAAAATCCTTGATGGAAGAAGTTAGTTTATTAAAGAAAACTAATAGCGAATTAAATCAAAAACTATCAAACTATGAAGTAAAAGAAATTTATAATGAATTTGAAGATATCAATGGTAAAAAAGTCTTACTAAAGAAATTAAATTCATATGATAAAGATATCGTCAATAAATTATTTGACTCATTGAAAGTAAAATACGATAATTCGATTATCGTTTTAGCTAATGTATTTGAAGATAAAGTTGCTTTTATGAGCTATGTTTCTGAAAGCTTAAGGCAGAATTATTCCGCAGGAGACTTAATTAAGAAAGTGACTTCAATTTGCTTAGGCTCAGGTGGAGGAAGAAGAGACGTCGCTCAAGGCGGAGGAAAAGATCCTTCAAAAGTTGATGAGGCATTTAAAGAAGTTAAAGAGATTTTATAAATCTAGAAAGTAGGTAAAAATGAACGAAGAAAAATTTGATACGATTGAAGTAGAAGATGAAAATGGTAATAAAAAGAATTTGACAATTTATTTTACTTACCATAGTGAGAATTTTAATAAAGATTATGTAATTTTTTATGATCCAGATGATCAAGACTCTCTTATAGCGTGTTCTTTTGATGAAGAAGGCCACCTTTTTGAAATTGAAAGTGATGAAGAGTATAATGAACTTGATGAAATCATTGATGAATTTCAAGAAAGTAATAAAAATTAAAAATATTGTCGAATCGTATACGAAAACTCAGTTTATTCTGAGTTTTTATTTTTAATTTAATTTAAATTATTGTAGAAACCGCTTTCGTAACTTATAATTTGGTTGAATTAATGGGAGGCAGAATAATGAAAAAAAGATTATTTCCAACTGCTTTATTAGTATTTTCCCTTTTAGGTCTTATGGGGTGTTCTTCTAATGGAGCAAATAATGATGGTAATAAAACAAGCCAAAACGGACAAGGTGGGACGTCTTGTGAAGAAATTAAGTTTAATGTTGTCTATTACTTAAACGATGGAACTAACACAGTCTACCTTCAAGAAGAAATTGTTGCGAATAAGACAACCAAAAAACCAACAAATCCAACTAGAGAAGGATATAATTTCAAAGGGTGGTTTGTCGATAGTGAATGCTTAGTTAATTTTAACTTCACTACAACGATAATAGGTGATACTTCTCTATATGCTAAATGGGTAGAAAAGAGCACTACAAGTTCAAGTGAAGAAACAAGTAGTGACTCGACAACAAGTGAAGAAACAACAAGTGATGTTACAACAAGCGAAGATATTTCTAGCGACACTTCAAGCGATGTTTCTACTTCTATCGATGTTTCTACAATAACATATACAATTGATTCTTTACCAAATTGGATCACTAAGGATGGTTGCGTGGTTTTTGCATGGGTTTGGTCTACAACTAATTCAGGTGAATGGATAAGTTGCCAGTTCGATCCTAGCGATTCAACAAAATTAACATTTACAGTAGATGAAGAAATTACTGGAATGCTTCTTGTTAGATGCGTAAGTGGAACCACCACTCCAGATTGGTCTATCAAATCTCCAAGCAATGCATCAGGAAGAATCTACAATCAAACAGAAGATATTACTGTAGTAAATGGGGTAAATACTTATAGTTGTTCTACTTGGAAAGAATATAACTAGGAGGAAAAGATAATGAAAAAGAAATTAGCGGTTTTATCTCTTGTTGGAATATCTTTAGCTACCTTAGGAAGCTGCACGATCTCTAGACACGTACCTGAACCAGGTGAAAATGGATCATCTTCTGGTGGAGTTTGTGAAGTAGTTGGGGAAAAATTTAGAGTTTACTTCTACTCAAACGGTGGATCAAATGTTGCTCCTATTGAAGTAGAAGCAGGAAAGACTATCACTAAACCTGACGATCCAATTTATGCGACTCACAAGTTTGTCGGATGGTATTTAAATAGTCAAGGAAAAGGAGAACAATTTGATTTCTCTAAACCAATTACTTCTAACACAGTCTTGTATGCTAAATGGGAAAGCTTAGGAGCGGAAGAAATTGAAGCATACAATCAAGAATGGTTAACAAAATCTGAAAAAGACCACTTATATATCCACTATTTAAGATTCAATAATACTCCAGAAGAATACGAGGCATGGGATATTTGGTCTTGGCCTTACGGTGGAGATGGAACTAACTTCGACTTTAAAAAGGGTGATAATGGAAAGATTATTACCGATGAATTAGGTGGGGCTTACGTCGATATCGACTTAACAAAGACTTACTCTCCTGCTGGTTGGTTAAATGGAGGATACGTCGATGGAATAACCATGTCCTATATGGTTAACAATAATCTTGTCAGCAAAGTCGGTTTCCAAATCGTTTTAAAGGAAACAAGAGAAAATAAAGATTCTTATTGGGAAAATGATGGAGACGATAACTTTATCACACTAAGTGAAAACAAGTGGGAGAATGGTTCTTATCACGTCTTCTGCGTTCAAAATAACGTTCCTAATTATACCTCAAAATATACCGCGGAAAAACAAGATAACCCATACGATAAAGATGATGGGAATAGCACTTCAACTTCCAATGTCAATTCATCGGAAAAATCAAAATATGGAGTGGCGAAAACTAGCGAGGACTTTTTAAACAATGCTGGTGTAGGCTATCAAGTAATGGTTGCTTCTTTTGCTGATTCTGATGGTGATGGCATGGGAGATATCTATGGTATCACTAAAAAATTAGATTACTTAAAGAATACACTACACATTAATACTTTATGGTTAACTCCAATTCAATTATCTGATTCTTATCACGCATATGATATTATCGACTATAAAGTTGTCGATCCAAAATTCGGCAGTAAAGTTTCACCTAACACTTCAAATGGAACTCCAACTGAAGAAAGTGCGATGAAAGACTATGAAGATCTATTAAAAGAAGCTGAAAAGAGAGACATTAGAGTAGTGATGGATTTAGTATTAAATCACACTTCTAAGAAAAATACATGGTTCTTAAAATCAAGCCAACTCGATCCAGATTATCGTTCATTCTATCAATGGAAGAAGAGTAGCGAAGTAGATGGAAATAAGAATTGGCATCAATTCTCAACTACTCCATATTCTTACTATGGCAAATTTGCTTCTAGCATGCCTGAATTAAATTACGATTATCAAGGTACTCGCGATGCGATGGTTGATGTGGCTAAATTCTGGATGGATAAAGGTGTCGATGGATTTAGAATCGATGCAGTTAAACACATCTATATGGCAGATGAAGTTACTAAATCTAGCACAGATAAAATTATTGAAGATTTCGATAAGGCGACAAATACAGATTATTCTTCTAACCTAACAAAGAATATCAATTTCTTCCAAGAATTTAACGCAAGAGTAAAAGCGGTAAATCCTAATGCCTTAGTGCTTGGTGAAAACTTCGACGGTAATGCAGTTAATAACGTTGCTCCTTACTATCAAGGACTTGATTCAATGTTTGATTTCTATATGTATTACAAGTTGTCAAATATCGCGATGGGCGATAGCTCTGGAAATCATGCAAGAGCTCAATCCATTTCAAATAGAACAGGAGATTGGTGCTTCCCAGGAGTATACGCAAAATATAATGAATATCGTAATGGAGGGGCTATTGAATCTGTATTTACTTCTAACCATGACGTTTCAAGAGTTATGAATATGATGGTCGGAAGTGCAAGTAACGCTGATGATCAAACTTATGGCACAGTAACTTCATCAAATGCTAGTAAAGCTATTGAAAGAGCAAAATGTTATGCGACTGTTATGACAATGCTACCTGGTATCACTTGGATCTATTATGGTGATGAGCTTGGCATGACTTCTAACTTTGCAAGTGGAGAAACTAAGACTTCACCTCACGTTGATAGATGGTATCGTCAACCATATAAGTTCACTAATGGAACTTCTGGAACATTAGATAGCGATGGAGTTTATCAAACAGGATTTAATTTCACTGGTGGAGCTGGATTTAAGATTGGTTATGATAGCTACAACGAAGATTCTTTAAAGAGCGCTCAAGAACAATTAACTGATGTGAATTCAATGCTAAGTTACTATTCTAAGTTAACTGAATTAAAATCAAGTTCAGAAGCATTAATTCATGGTAGTTACACTGGTATTTCTACTTCAGAAACTGTCTTTGCTTTCTCTAGAACATTAGGTTCAGAAACTTATTACGTCTATGTTAACTTTGGCGCTTCCTCTGCTTCAGTTAACTTAAAAACTGGCACTAAAGTATTATCTTTAGGAACTGTCAATGGTTCAAGTTTAGGTGCTCATTCAGCAGTGATTATCAAAAAGTAATTATAAAGAACATTACTAATTAAAGGTGGACTAGTTTCCACCTTTTTTGTTGAATTTTGTGGTTTTTAGAAAGTAATTAATTACTAGTATTTCACCAATTACTATAATAATACTTCCTATTAATCTACTTAAAGAAGGCTTATATTCAGGATCATTTTTATCTAAAACTAGAACATTATGATAATTTCTTGAAACGTAAGCGATAAAGACAAATAAAATCAAGATATTGGCAATTAGATATTTTTGTTTATCGTTACCATTTGGACTAATATTATTTAAGATTTTCTTTTTTAATGTATTATTTCCTTCAATCTCTATTAGTGAAGCTAAAATGAAAATAAGATTGAGAATATTTTCTATATCTAATACGTTAATTTCATCATCCCAGATACTCATATTTAAAATTATGCTTAATAATAAGAAATAACTATTACCATTTTTCTTTATATACTAAGAAAGTTATAAAGAGTATTTTTATATTTATAGAAAAAAGAATGATATTTATTTATAATAATTAAAGAAGAAACGAGGTAATTATGGTCTATTTAGTCTATGGAGAACAATTCCCATTAGTAAGTAAAAGAGTTAAGAAATTAATTAATTCGATTCTTAAAGATGGAATAGATGAATTTAACTACATTAGAATTAACGCAAAAGAAACATTGGTTCAAGATATCGCCTACGAATGTAGCTTAGTTCCTTTTATGGGAAATAAAGTAATAAGAATTGATAACCCATATTTTTTAGACTCCTCGAAAGAAAGAGTATCTATTGAAAAAGAACAAGATTATCAAGAATTAATTAAGTATATAAATAATCCTAACGAATTAGTCGACGTGATCTTTGTTTTGGAAAATAAAAACGTCAACAAGAAAAATGAAATCTATAAATTGATTGAAAAAAAGGGAAAAGTAATATTTGAAGAAGGATTATCCTTAGATACTTTAAGTCAAACTGGAAGAATATACTTTTTAAAAAAAGGGGTAGATATTAAAGAAGAAGCTTTGAATTTACTACTTGAAAGAACTGGAGACAATGTCTCTTTATTTATTCAAGAAGCGGAAAAATTATCTTTGTATAGCAAAGAAATTAACGTGGATGACGTTAAAGCTTTAGTGCCTATTCCTTTAGAGCAAAATGCTTTTTCTATCTGCGATAATTTAATTTCTGGACAAACCACAAGCGCATTAAAGATATATAGAGATATGCTCACTTTAAAGGAAGAACCGGTGAGGTTAATTGCTCTACTTGCTTCGCAATTTCGTTTATACTGTCAAATTAGTTATCTATATACTATTGAAAAAAATAATCAAGAAGATATCGCTGCCCTTTTAAAGATTCATCCTTATCGAGTAAAATTAATGTGCAGAAATTTGATTAAGATTACTTATTATCAATTGTTAAATGTCATAGATTCCCTCTTTAATTTAGATTTAAAGATAAAATCGATGGAGATTGAACCTAGCTTAGGACTTGAACTATTTATTATCAATTTTAGCGATATGAAAGAGAAGAAAAAATGATGGATGGAATATTATTAGTAAATAAACCTATCGGAATGACTTCTAGAGATGTGGTCAATATTTTAATGAAGAAGTTTAACACTAGAAAAATTGGCCACACAGGAACTTTAGATCCTTTTGCTAGTGGCCTATTAATCATCACTATTAATAAAGGGACTAAAATTTCTTCCTTTTTAGAGGATTTAAATAAAGAATACATCGCAGAATTAAAACTAGGTGAAAGCACAACTACTTTAGATTTAGAAGGAGAAATTTTAGAAAAAAAAGAAGTAAATCCTCCTTTAAATCAACAAAAAGTAAAAGAAGTATTAGATAGCTTTGTTGGCAAAATTAAGCAAATTCCTCCAATGTATTCAGCCATTAAAGTGGATGGAGAAGAATTATATAAAAAAGCTAGAAGAGGAGAAACTATCGAAAGAAAAGAAAGAGAAGTAGAAATAAACAAAATCGAACTTTTATCGATAACTAAAGAAAAGATCCTTTTTAAAGTTGATTGTTCTAAAGGAACATACATTAGAACTTTAGGCCTAGATATTGCAAATAAACTAGATTATCCAGGCCATCTCACTCATCTAGTTAGAACTAGAGTCGGAAGATTTTTCTTAAAGGATGCAAAAGATTTAGAAGATATTTCAGAAAAAGATATCATTCCTATTTCAACTAGTTTAAGTCATTTACCTTCAATAAAGGTTAATGACCAAGATGCTTTTAAAGTAAAAAATGGCGTTAAGTTATTATTGCAAGGAGCTGACCTTTATTTTATTATGGATAAGAATAGTAATCCTCTTGCTATTTATAAAAGAAAAGAAGATGGATACTATTATTCTTTAAGAGGACTATTTTAATGAAGACTATTCATATATCAAATATTGAAAATATTGATAAAATCGATAACTTAACTTTGTGCTTAGGTTTTTTTGATGCTCTTCACTTAGGCCATCTTTCTTTAATAAATAAAGCTAAAGAAATAAGAGGAACTATTGGAATTCTCTCTTTTTCTAAAAACCCTCAAACTTTGCTCTCTAATAGTAAAAATACAATAATTAATACTTTAGAAATGAAAGAAGAGATATTATCTAGTTTAAAAGTCGATTATTTGATAGTTTTAGACTTATCATGGGAAATTTTAAATTTGGAAATAGATGATTTCATAAATAAAATTTTAGTAAAACTTGGAACTAAAAATATCATTTGTGGTTTTGATTATTCCTTTGGTCATTTTGGAAAAGGGAAACCCAAGGATTTAATTTCTTGTTCTTTATTTAATGTTTATGTCGTTAATGAAGTAGTAAATGACAAAGACCAAAAAATTTCATCGTCTTTAATTCATAAATTGATTAAAGAAGGAAATATCTTAGAAGCTAATACTTATCTTTCAAGAAATTATGAAATTCGAGGAAAAGTTGAACATGGTTTTGGAGTTGGTCGAACTATATCTTTTAAAACTGCGAATATTTTACCTAGCGATAATTTTGAAATACCTAGTAATGGAGTCTATGCCACAAAAATTATCATTAATGATAAAAGCTATTTATCTATGACTAACATTGGACTTCATCCAACGATTAACAAACTAGAAAAACCTAGTATAGAAACCTACATTTTTGATTTTAATGAAGATATCTATTGTGATAATATTAGATTGATCTTTTATAAAAAGACTAGAGAAGAAACTAAGTTTTCTTCTTTAGAAGAATTAAAAGATCAATTGATAAAAGATGAAAAAGAAATTCGATTATATTTTGATAATCTAGGATCGAGGTAATTAGTGAAAAAGGTAGTAATAATAGGAGGAGGAATTTCCGGATTGACTACGGGAATTTATCTTTTAGATAACGGTTTTGACGTAGAAATTTATGAAAAACATTCTCTCCCAGGAGGTCAATGCACTGGATGGTATCGTCAAGGTTATTTTATTGATGGTTGCGCTCATTGGCTTGTGGGTACTTCTACTTCAAGTGACTTACATCCTATTTATCGTCATATTGGAGCCATTGACGATCATAGTGTTATTTACGACACTGAATATTTTGGTAAGTATTATATCGATGATCAAGAAATCACTTTTTACGCTGATTTAGATAAACTAGAAAAAGAGTTAATAAGAATATCTAAGGAAGATACTAAGCAAATAAAGAAATTAATTAAAAGTATTAGGGTTTATCAAAGTGTAAAAATTCCAGTTTCTAAGCCTTTAGATATGATGAATCTTTTCGAACTAATAAAATTTGGTTTTCCAATGCTAAGAATGTTACCATCAATGCTTAAATATAAACATATGTCATTAGAAGACTATGGAAATAGATTTAAATCTCCAATACTTAGAAAACTATTTTGTCGCTTAATGGATAATAAAGAGTATAATGTTCATTCCATGCTTTATACCATGCAAGCTATGTCAAAAAATGATGCAGGTATCATTGAAGGAGGATCATTAAAACTCATTTTGAGAGTGAAAGATCGTTTTACTAGTAAAGGTGGAAAACTTTTATTAAATTCACCTGTAAAAAAAGTAATAGTAAATAATAATGTTGCAAAAGGAGTTCTTTTAGAAAATGGAAAAGAAGTTAATGCGGATTTCGTTATTTCTTGTGCGGATTTAAACTATACGATTAATTCTTTGTTAGAAGGAAAATATTATGACAAAGACTTAGTCACAAAAATAAAACAAGACAAAGATTATCTACTCCACACTTGCTTATACGCTTCTTTTGGAGTAAAAAAAGATATTTCAAAATATCCTAAAACTGGATGTTATGAAATTGAAGAATTAGATATATTAGATCAAAAAGAAAATATTCTATTTGTCAGAAATTATTCTTTTGATAAAACCTTAAATAAAGATAAAACCACCCTGACTTCCATTATCAACTTAGATGATAAGATATATGACGATTTGAAGAATATGACAAAAGAAGAGTATCAAAGTTTCAAGGAAAAGTTAGCAAAAGATCTTCTAGAACGAATTAAAAAGATATATTCATTATCTGATGAAGAAGTTGTTTTTCTAAATATTGCCACTCCATTAACTTATGAAAGGTACAATAATTCTTATAAAGGATCATACATGTCTTTTATCACTACGAAAAGATCTAAAGGCTTAATGCGAAAAGGATTAGTTAAAGGGCTAAAAAACTTCGCTCTTGCGGGCCAATGGATCATGCCTCCAGGAGGAATTCCAATCGCTTTATTTACTTCAAAGAACACTGCATATCGAGTTAGCAAAAAACTTAACCATAAATGGATTTGTAAGGATTAAGAAGGATTTTATGTGGCAGTATTGAAAGTAAAAAAAATACTATTTTTTCATCAAAAAATATATCAAATAGAGTAAGAAATCATCCTAGATACTATTTGATTTGTAAAGATAATGAAAAATTGTTGATTGACTATTTTCAACGTGATATATTATTAGAGCGACTTGTTCTTGGAACTATGAATCTCCAACGTAATCCTAGGAATAAGTTAAGACAAAAATAAAGGAGAAAAAGAAAATGGCATTAAGTAAAGAAAAGAAAGCTGAAATCATTGCTAAATTTGGAGTTAATGAAAAAGACACAGGATCTACAAAGGTTCAAATTGCTTTATTAACACAACAAATCAATGACTTAACTGACCACTTAAAAGCTAACAAACACGATAATTCTTCACGTAGAGGATTATTCGTTCTTGTTGGTAAAAGAAGAGGGTTACTTGATTACTTAGCAAGAAACGATTATGAAGCTTATGTCGCTTTAATTAAAGAGTTAGGCATTCGTAAATAATTATAGTTTCAAACAAAGATTACTTATACCAGTAATCTTTTTTACTTGCAAGCATAGTTTAGTGGTAGAACTTCAGCTTCCCAAGCTGACTGTGCGGGTTCGATTCCCGTTGCTTGCTCCAAAACTAAAAAGTAGACATTTTGTGCTATTACACAAGATGTCTTTTTCTTGTGTGACGGGCATGTCATATATCTAATGGGTGAAAGTCCCAAGTAGGAAAGTCGTTATAACTACATAGCGAAACTCAAGTCT